>CAMWYI010000091.1 GCA_947178455.1 uncultured Alistipes sp.
GAGAACCGCGTGGACAACGACGGTGCCTATACCGATGCAGGCTATGCGTGGTAATTTTTTATTAAATGGCACGGAGCTGAACCATCGGATGGAAGAAAAACGATGAACGACAAAATAACAACAATCGATAAAAAATTATGAAAAAAATTCTTTATTATGTACTTGCGTTGTGCACAGTCGCAGGCGCAAGCTGCAGCAAAGATTCCGAAGCCGATATGCAGGTCGAGGCGGGCAAATATACGCTTCCTGCGCTGACGGCTTCGTGCGAGGAGGAGCCCACCCGCACCGCTTTGGGAACCAACCAGATCGTCAACTGGTCGAACAACGACCGCATCGCCGTCGTCAATCTGAAGACCAACACCATCTATCAGTACGTGCTGGTGTCGGGTTCGGGTACGTCGGTGGGTAAGTTCGAGCCCGTGAACAATGCCGCTTCGTTCGACAGCATCGACGACATCAAGGCCGTTTATCCGGCTATCGCAGCTTCGGTGGCAGGCGGCAAAATCTCTTTCTCCATCAACAAGGAGTACACCGAGACCGAACGGGCCAAGTACGGCATCACCTCGTGGACGAACAACTCGTCGGCCTATGCCTTTACCAACAACGACATCAAGGTCTCGTACAGCACTTCCGTCAAGACCGCAGCCGATGCACAGAGTGAAGTAAACTTCAAGTTCCGTCAGTTGGGTACGTGGTGCAACTTCGTCTTCAACTTCACGGGCATTCCCGAGCACAAGCTCGAATCGATGGAGTCGCTCACCGTTACGACGGCCGACGGCACGAAGAAAATCTCCGGTACGGCCGAAGTAGACCTTACCGACCCCAACCAGCCGACCCTCAAAGCCGGTACCGAGACTTCCGTCACGTGGACTACCACCGGTTCGTTGAGTTCGGCTACGCTCACCAAGTCCATGATGTTGTTCCCGGTCATCGACGGCGACAAACTCAAAATCACCGTCAAGACCAACATGAACACCTTTACGTTCTATGCTACACCGACACAACCCCTTTCGGCAGGTACCGTATTGCGCTTCCCTATCGAGGTGGGAGTAAACTTCGAGAAGGACAATGCCGCCACGGCCAACGACTTCACCTATCAGGTCGTGCCCGCCGAGATTCGAGACTTCTTCTACTACGGCGAAGCCAACTGTCTGCTGCTGGCCGGCACGACTTCGGCAGGTACGTTGGATGTGACGCCTTACAAGACCAATGCCTACTACTGGAACACGAAGGACGACGGCTCGGCAGCACCCAAGCCCACGAAAGCACAGGTCATCTGGCGCGAAGCGGGAATTACCTCGATGGCAGAACCGACGGTCACCAAGAACGGCAACAAATACACGCTGAATGTATCGAATGTCCAAGGCTATGGCAATGCTTTGGTAGGCATCTATGACAACTCGAACAACCTGCTCTGGTCGTATCACATCTGGAAACCGGAAATCGACCCGACGAGCGATGCCAATCTATTGGAGTACAAGTACACGAACTCGGGAACCTATCACGTGATGCCTATTGCGCTGGGAGCAACTAATAAAGCGACGGTAACGCCTACGGGCACGGCCACGAACGACACGAATGCAAAAGCGCTCGGTCTGTACTATCAGTGGGGACGAAAGGATCCGCTCGGACGTGCGAACTCGATAACGGCGACAGCAGAGCAATTCGTAACAACGTATGCAGGTGCGACGGGGACGACAGAGTACACGCTTAATGATAAGGAACCAAAACTTGTTACTTTGCTTGGCGGAGAAAATATTGAAGAAAAAGAACTCAATGGTGAGATGGTTACGGTCGACACATGGATGATCGATTACGTCACGAAACATCCGACCGAGTTTATTGCTGTTAGCAACGATTGGGCTGGCAAAACGAACAACAATCTTTGGGGTAATCCATTCGGATATGAATATCCGCACAAGAGTAATATGCAACAGTCTATCTTCAACCCATGCCCCAAAGGTTACCGCGTGGCACCTGCGGATTTATGTTTGGCTTTCACTAAATCAGGTAGGGGTACCACTGCGAATGCAACCGACGAGATAAATTATGCTGAAAACAATTTCAACATTGCCAATCGTCAATCGGATGGCTCTTGGCCAACCAACAAGGCCACCACGACATTAACTACACAACGTGGCTATTTCTTCCATTACGAAATGAACGATGATGGTTCATTAAAATGGCAGGAGGGTAAAACGGATTTCTATCCCGCGTCCGGCTATCGCAACGCCAGTAGCGGAGCATTGTCAACTGCCGGTTTGAGGGGATTTTATTGGAGTAGCTCTCCGTACGCTGTGGATTCGGAGCAGGGTTGGAGTTTGGATTTCTATGATTCCAATTTGTACATCATTGCCCGCAATAGTCGTGCATACGCTTTCCCGCTCCGTTGTGTGAAAGAGGATTAATAAAATCTATCCTATCGAGTAAAGGCAACCCGGACATACGGATGTGGAGCCGTCCGTATGAATGAATCGCCGAACTCGATAGGAAACAAAAAGGGGGGCGACTATGAAAATAGCCGCTCCTTTTGGTTGAATCCTAAACCAAAACAAAAACGCCTCTCGGATATTCTGAGAGGCATTTTGTTGAAAAGTACCCAGAGCCGCATTTGAAATTATAAATTCTATTCGATTATTCGAAAATTGCAAAACGACGCAAAATAATGTATTATTGCTATTATACAACGATTTACAATTAGTGTATCGTTTAATAAATTTGAAGCAAGTCGAAATAAATTCAGGATATATGGGAACAATTCGGGAACAAATACTATCTTTGCAGTGTAAACAATACGCTGCAAAATGAAAGTTTCAGCACTCATACGGAAAACTGCAAAGAAGAACGACACGGATACGCTTGCGACGGTCTATTTTCGGCTGCGCGACGGCAAGAAAGACATTAAGGCGGCAAGCGAACTGACGATCAATCCGAATCACTGGAGTGCCGAAAAACAAGGATTCAAGGATCGAGTAGCTTTGGTTTCGGAGAAGGAGAAACTGGCATTCAATAGCCATGTGCGGAATATCGTTACGCTTATTGCCCAAACGTACTCGGATGAAGCCGACGGCGAATGGTTAAGCAAAACAATCGAGCATTACCACCACCCGCAAAGATTCCAAACGGAAGATGCGCTGGCCGAAGAGATCAAATTGCAGGTGATTCCGCTGTTCAATGAATTTCTCGAAAAGCATAAACTATCCGAAGTCCGCAAAAAGAACTATCGGGTCGTAAAGCGCGGTTTGCAGCGTTACGAACTCTATGTGCGGACAACCAAGCGAGGACAAAAAGATTTTACGCTTTATATCGACGACGTAACATCCGACACGCTTCGGGATATATGGGATTTTTTCGAGAACGAATACCGATATTGCCAGCTCTATCCGGCCATTTACGATGCGATCCCCGAAGCGCGAACGCCGCAACCGCGTGGAAAGAACACTTTATTGGATTGCTTTTCGCGGATTCGGACGTTCTTTTATTGGTGCAAGGACAACAAGAAGACGAGCAATACGCCATTCGACGATTTTCAGCTCGAAGAGTGTACCTATGGAACACCTTATTACATCACGATCGACGAGCGGAACAAAATTTATCGCACCAATTTGAACCGCCATCCACAGTTGGCTATTCAGCGCGACATCTTCGTTTTTCAATGTCTGATCGGTTGTCGTGTAGGCAACCTCATCAAGTTCACGAAACAAAGTATCATCGACGGAGCTATTGAATATATCCCGCGTAAAACGAAAGAGGGACGGCCGCTGACAGTGCGTGTTCCGCTCAATTCGACGGCATTGGAGATCATTGCCCGATACAGGAATTGCGATGGGAACAAACTGCTGCCGTTTATTTCGGAACAGAAATACAATGTGTCGATTAAGCGGATTTTCAAAGCTGCCGGATTGAAGCGATTGGTTACGATTATCAACCCGACGACCCGCGAGGAGGAGAAAAAGGTATTGTATGAAATCGCATCGTCCCACCTCGCTCGACGTACATTCGTCGGCAACTTATACAAGCAGGTAAAAGACCCGAATCTTGTCGGTGCATTGAGCGGCCACAAGGAGGGAAGCCGCGCGTTTGTACGTTATCGGGAAATTGACGATGAAATGAAAAAAGAATTAGTAAATTTGTTGTCGTAAAGGAGATAATTGCGTCCGCAGCGCGGTCGGAATTCAAAATACACGTATATGAAAATAGTAAAGACCAATCTGACTGAACAATTTATATCGGACATTCGGACTATTATTCTTTCCGCCAGAGAATCAGCAATTCGCAGTGTGGATACCGTCCGTGTGCAAATGTATTGGGAATTGGGTGAACGCATCTTTATCGAAGAACAAAAGGGCCAAGACCGAGCGGAATACGGAGCATACCTTCTTCAAAACATTGCAATGGAAATAGAAAAGGAGTTCGGCAGTGGATTTTCCGTGCGTCAATTGGAACGAGCAAGGCAGTTTTACCGTACTTATCCAATTGCGTCCGCACTGCGGACGCAATTGAATTGGTATCAATATCGTCTTCTGATTCAAATAGACGATAAAGACAAACGCGAGTACTACGAGTTGGAGGCTGCAAACAACAACTGGACTGGGCGTGAGTTGGAGCGACAGATCAATTCGGGATTGTATGAACGTCTGTTGCTGAGCAACGACAAGAAAGCCGTGTTGGAGATTGCCCGCAAGGAGCGCATTCCCGAGTCTCCGACCGAGATCATTAAAGACCCGATGGTTTTGGAATTTCTCGGTTTGCGGCCCGAAGCGACCTACTACGAAAAAGATTTAGAGCGTGCGTTGATTACCAATCTTCAAGCGTTTTTGTTGGAGTTGGGTAACGGATTCTCGTTTGTAGCCCGTCAAAAACGTATTTTGCTTGAAGACGACGAATTTTTCGCCGATTTGGTATTCTACAACCGACTGCTTCGCTGTTTCGTCGTTATCGAACTGAAAACTCATAAGATTACGCACGAGGATATCGGGCAGTTGCAAATGTATGTAAATTACTACGACCGCAATGAGAAAGCTCCCGACGAGAACCCCACAATCGGGATTCTGCTTTGCGCCGACAAGAACGATACGTTGGTGAAATATACGCTGCCGGAAAACAACAATACGATTATGGCAAGCAAATACCAACTCTACCTGCCAACGGAAAAACAGTTGGCCGAGCAACTGCAAATCGAATTATCTGAGTTGAAATAACACACGATGAGCCGCGCGGATTATGAGGCGTTCAAGGAACGCATGAGGGAGTGGATGTCGGATTACGCCGATGCCTACGATGCTTTTGAGGAGATGATGAACTACGAAAGCGACGAGGGCTATCGGCTGGTAATGACGACCACCATGAAACTACTCCCGAAGTTCGCAAAGGCTGCTGCGAAAAGGACACAAAGAGTTGCTGCCACAAAGACTCTAAGACCGACTGTAGCAATGGAACCTGTCAGGGCAAACAATAATCTGATATATAATAAGATTAAATGAAACCTATGCGAAAAGCCGACAGGGCGAAGGATGCTGACTGGGCACTTGCCGTTTTTGACAAGGCTCCATACGTGACGGTCAGCATGACCCGTCCTGACGGCACTCCTTACGGATTGCCGCTTTCGCTTGTGCGCGACGGTGCCGACACGTTTTATTTCCATTGTGCCGGCGAGGGTGAGAAACTCGACTGCATCAGGCGTAACCCTGTGGTCAGTCTTTCGGCTGTCAGCAAATGCTCTCCACGATATGAGGAGGAAAAGATGAATTTCACCGAGCACTATCATTCCGCCATTGCCGTAGGCCGTGCTGAGGAAGTGTGTGACCGTGATGAGAAAATCAAAGCCCTCAAACTTATCTGCGAGAGATTTCTGCCCAAATTCATGGACCGATTTGATGCTGCAATAGCCCGGAGCCTTGAACGTACGACAGTAATAAAAATAACGCTTGCCGAACCCCCGGTAGGCAAATGCAAAGAATAAAGATGAAGACATTTGATGAAATAATCGGTGAGCGCCGCAGCGTGCGCCACTACGACCCGGCTAAGCCCGTGAGCCGCGAGATGATTGAGACTCTCATAAAGACGGCAATCGAGGCTCCTTCGTGGAAAAACAAGCAGACCAGCCGCTACTATGTAGTGACAACTCCCGAAATGAGAGAAAAGCTTAAAGAAACTCTGTGGCATCAGAATCAGCTGACAGTCAAGGATGCTCCCGTGTTGATTGTGACCACTTTCGTCAAGGGCATTGTCGGCTTTGAGAAAGATGGCAGTGCATCAAACGAACTCGGCGACGGCTGGGGTATTTATGACCTTGGACTTCACAATGCTTTCCTTTTGCTGAAAGCCACCGACTTGGGGCTCGACAGCATTGTGCTTGGCCTGCGCGACGCCGACGCAATCCGCTCGTTACTGGAAGTGCCGGAAAACGAGGTCATCGTTTCAGTTATCGGTATCGGCTATCGCAGTGAGGATTCCATCCGCCCGCGCCGTAAAGAAGTGAGTGACATCGCAAAATTTTTCTGAGAATACACTGTACTTTTCCCAAAGTAACCAATAAGGAATGTATTATGGCTGGTGTGCAAATTACGGTTGCTCCCGATTTGATAATGCGGTGGGAAGATAATGGAAACAAGTATGTCGGTGCAGTAAAATTTCGGATAGCAAAGAACAAATTGGACTTTTCTGCTGGTCGTAATGCTGCGTCTTTGATTTCGTACTTCCTGCAAAAATCCATTGCAAAGCAAGGAGAGATCGTAGATAATGCACACTGCTTCTTTGTTGATGTGATGGCAGATGTGATATATCCCGCACCTTTGGATACCACACTATCCTTGCAGGAGATCAATGATGCTTGCCTTGAATATGTAACATTATGGAATGCCGCCTGATTATGAGAAGAAATCAACATGTCATACCTCATGCTGGCCAATGGGCTGTACGGGGTGCAGGAAATCAACGTGTGACTAAAATCACACGCACGCAACGAGAAGCTATTGATATAGCACGGGAAATTGCTCGTAACCAAGAGTCAGAGCTACTGATACATCGTCCGAATGGGCAAATCAGAGATCGTGATAGTTATGGAAATGATCCCTACCCGCCTAAAGGATAAGTTTTAGTCAAGAATGGCAGGCTAATTAATAGTCTGCCATTCTTCTATCTGTAATTTAATGGGATATTGACAGGGAACAATACGGGAACAATTTTAAAAACAAAAATCGCTAACGAGTTAATGGTTTAACTGTTAGCGATTTGCTGTGTACCCAGAGCCGGGGTCGAACCGGCACGACATTGCTGTCATTGGTGTTTGAGACCAACGCGTCTACCGATTCCGCCATCTGGGCATA
>CAMWYI010000092.1 GCA_947178455.1 uncultured Alistipes sp.
GCTCTCGTTTTCGTCCGACGAATTGATAGACAGTTTTTTTGAGGAGGAAAATCTGCGCATCGTGGCAGAAGATGTTGATCACGACGAGGAGGTGCGGATTACTCCCGAACTGGCCGAGAACGAGGAGCTGGTGAGCGAATCGCTGGCCGAAATCTATCTCGCGCAGGGATTGCCCGATCGGGCCGTTGCGATTTATCATAAATTAAGTTTGCTAAATCCCGAAAAAAGTGTTTACTTTGCCGAACTTATCGACCGGATCGAAAAACAGGAAAACAATAATTAAATTTTCAAGATATGTTGTACACGATTTGCGTTGCCCTGATAGTCATTGCGAGCATTTTGGTGATTCTCGCGGTATTGGTGCAGAACCCCAAGAGCGGCATGGCCGCTAATTTCGGCGCATCGAATCAGGTGATGGGCGTGCGGGAAACTTCCGATTTTTTGGAAAAATTCACTTGGACGATGGCCGTCGTTATCTTGGTATTGAGTTTGGCGGCTACCGTTGCGATGAATCGCGGCGGCGTTTCGGGCGACTCCGAAGCGGCCAAAGATGCCAAAGCATTGCAGGAACAGATGTTCGAGTCGAATCCGGCCATTCCGCAGACCGAAGTTCCCGCTGCGAGCGACGAACAGCCGGCAGAATAAGGTCTCACCGACTTTTTGCAGAATCGAGAGCCGCAATTATCCGTTGCGGCTCTTTTCTTTCGATTGCCCTATGGATATTTTGACTTTTCGCGATTATTGTCTCTCGTTGCCGATGAGCGAGGAGACTACTCCGTTCGATGAAACGACGCTCGTCTATAAGGTCGGCGGCAAGATGTATGCTTGCGCCGATATGGCCGACTTCGGGCATATCGCCGTGAAATGCGACCCCGACGAGGCGCTGCGCTTGCGCGATTCCTATCCCGAAGTGACTACGGCTTGGCATTTCAGCAAACGCCATTGGAACGGCATCCGCACCGACGGCGATTTGCCCGACCGTTTCATCCGCGAGCAAATCCGCAATTCGTATCTGTTGGTTTTGCGGCAGAACGTGACGCCCAAATCCTTGCGCGAGGAGATTCTCGCTTATGTCGAACAGCACGGGCTGCCGGAATAACGATTCCGACAGCCCGCGTCTCTTTCGTGGACTTCCCAGCGGTCAGGCGTTGCGGATTTGCCGGTTCCAGCGCAGATAACCGGCAACGGCCAGTGCCGAGTAGAGCAGGTACAGCCCCGCCGTGAACGGAATCTCCTTGTAGCAATAGAGCCCGATGGTCGTGAGGTCTGCGACGAGCCATACGAGCCATTGCTCGGCATATTTGCGCGAGAGCATCCACATCGCCACGACCGACAGGGCGGTCGTAAAACTGTCCCAAAACGGCACGGTGCTGTTGGTGAAGCGAACCAGCACCCAATAAATGCCCACGTGAGCAAGGGCATAGGCTCCCACGAGCAGCGGCACCTGCCGCAAGGGAGTATGGGCAATGGCGAACGCTGTGCCGGTGGTTCGGGTGGTCGGGTTCTTCTGCCTCCGGCTGCGTTGCCATACCGCCCAGCCGTAAAGCCCGGCCAGCACATAGTACACTTGCATCGAGCAGTCGGCATAAAGCCCCGACCGGTAGTAGAGCACGCCGTGTACGACCGGCATGATAAGCCCGACGACCCATAGCCGGATGTCGGCCCGATATTCGAGCCACAAGTAAAGCACGCCGAGCGCGATGCCTGCTAATTGAAGAATCAGTTTCCAGTCCATTTTATTTTTTGCAAAGCGGCGAAGGCCTCTCTCGGAAAGAGAGGCCTTCGCTCGTCGTGTCGTCAGAATCGGACGGTTACGTTCGCCAGCACATTGAGCGGTGCCTGCGGAAAGTAGAACGCATGGTCGGTCTGTTCGCCTTCGTAGGCTTCCGACCACCCGTAGCCGTTGCTTTCGTACTCCGTGTCGAACAGGTTGTTGACCTGCAATCCGAACCGGATGCTTCGGGCTGCCCGCGTGCGGAGCGTATAGCCCAGATTGAGGTTCGTCACGCAGTAGGCATCGAGTTGCATGTTGCGGTTGGCGTAATTGGTGAAGTATTGTTTGCTCACGTATTGCGTGTGCAGCAGGGCCTCGAATCCGCCGTGATGAAAATCCAGTAACAGCGCCGCGATGGTTGTCGGCGAATAGGCCAGCCGTGTCGTTCCCATTGCAACCTCGTGATAGCCGTATTCGCCTGCCACATCGCCCGACAGCCCGTAGTCGACGACTCGGTGCATGTAGTTCTCGATGCGGTTCTGCGAGAACGTCGCGTTGGCATTGGCCGTGAACCACTTGGCCACGCGCCACGAAGCCGACAGCTCGATGCCGCGCCGATAGCTGTCGGGCACGTTGTCGTTCAGGGCATCGTAACCGTCGTTGATGCGGCCCGTCGGAACGAGTTGGTTTTTGTACTTCATGTAGTAGAGATTCACGCCCAACGACAGACGAGGTGCCGTGTAGGTGTAGCCCAGCTCGTAGTCATAGAGCTTTTCGGCGGTGGGGTAGGTGCCCGCTTCGGCGAACATGTAGCGGTCGGTGAAGTCGCTGCGTGTCGGTTCTTTCTGCGCAATGGCGAACGAAAAATAGAACGTATTGCGCTTGCCGAGCGTGTAGTTCAGCCCGACGTGCGGGTTGAAAAAATGGTATTGCTTGTCGACGTCGATAGGTTGCATGCCCACTTCGTGCGAGACGTAGTTGTCGTTCACGCCCCACGCCTTGTAGCTCACGTAGCGGTATTGCAGGTCGGCGAATAGCCGCAGCCCTTTCGCCGCCTGCCAGTTGGCACGGGCGAAGAGGTTGGCGTCGTGCTTTTCGACGTCGTTGTCGTACCAGTGGCCGCCGAGTGCAGCCGCTTCCACGCCGTCCACCCAGTCCAGTTCGCCCCAGTGCGGGCAGGTGTAGTAGCTCCATGAACCGCCGAACGTCAAATCGAGCCGGCTGGTCGAATAGTTGGCCGCTGCATTCACACCGCCCAGATGATTGCGCATCAGCTTTTCGCGAATCAAATCGCGCTTCAGCCGCACTCCGTTTGTATCATAGGCGATTTCGTTCGGCAGCGTGAGGTATTCGTTCAGTTTCGCATCGTCCTTGTACTGCTTGTAGTAGCCGTAGCCATAGGTGTAGAACGCCGCAGCATTCAGCGTCCAGCGGTCGTTCAGACGTTGGCTCAACAGCAGCTGATTGTTGATTTGCAGGTAGTTGTCGGTCTGGTCGTCGTAATAGTCGACTGTGGCACGTTGCAATTCTCCCTTTTTCAGAAAATAGTAGGAGTGGGGGCCGTCGGAGGTGTAGTACTGCCCTCCGTCGTGGTAGCGGCGGCCGTTCAGGGCCATATCCTCTTTCGTTACGCCGTTGTAGGTGAGGTAGGTTTTCGCCTTGCCGCCGAGCGAAACGAGTTTCAGCATCGTGTTGCCGGAGTAGTAGCCGGTTTGGAACAGATACGATTTGAGGTCGGTGGAGCCTCGGTCGATATAGCCGTCCGACCCGATGTGCGTCAGCCGTGCATCTATCGTCCAGTGGCCGCCCAGCAGCCCCGACGAAATTCCGATTGCCTGCTTGTTGGTGTTGTAGGAGCCGTAGGAGAGCGAAGCCGAGCCGCCGAACTCGGTCGAAAGCGATTCGGTCGTCATGCTGACGGCACCGCCGAAAGCTCCCGTGCCATTGGTCGAAATGCCGGCGCCGCGCTGGATTTGTATCGTGCCGACGGCCGAAATCAGGTCGGGCGTGTCGTACCAGTACATCGCGTGCGAATCGGGATTGTTCATCGAAACACCGTTGATGGTTACGTTCAGCCGTGTAGCGTCGGTGCCGCGCAGGCGCATCGAGGTGCCGCCGATGCCGATGCCCGTTTCGTTGGTTGCAATCATCGAAGGCGTGAGGGCCAGTACCGACGGAATGTCGTACCCGTAACTATTGCGGGCGATTTGCTCGGACGCAAGATTCGTAAATGCGACCGGCGTTCGGGCTGTTGCCCGGGTGGCGGTTACTTCGACCTCCTGCAATCGCACCATGCGCACCGAATCGTCCGCAATAGTTTGCGCCTGTGTTCGCGTCCGCGCTCCGATAACCGTCGTAAGCACAACGGCCGAATGAATCAAAAACCTTTTCATAAATACTTTAATTTAAGTTAAAGAACAGAAAAGGGGTATGTATTGTTGATTATGCGTTCCCGGTATCGGCATTACCCGTCTCCGGTTCGATGGGTATAATCTCAGCCCGCGCAACGGCGAGCACCCCTTGAAGAATATCGGCGCAAAGGTAAAACAAAAGGCGGAAAGCGCCAACACTTTCCGTCTTTTTCGTGCGATGAACTCCTCAATCGGGTCGTTTTCAGTACGTTCCGAACCGGAATACGATTTTCTGGCAATACCGTTCGTCGGGGTGGAGCAGCGGCGACGGAAATTCGGGCCGGTTGATAGCGTCTGGAAAATTCTGACACTCGATAGCTACGCCGTCGTGGTCGGCATAACGACCTCCCGATTTCGTTTAGGGACAACCACCGGCCCGCCAGTTGCCCGTGTAAATCATGACCGAAGGCTGCGACGACAAAATCTGCACCTTGCGTCCCGATTTCGGGTCACGCAGCTCGCCGACCTCGCCGAGAATGTTCGACCGCCAGCCGTCGACAGCGAACGGGTGGTCGTAGCCGCGAAAATCGCGGATATGATTGAATTCGGCGTCGATGCCGTCGCGCAGCGGACGGAACGAACGGAAATCCTGCGGCGTTCCGGCGACGTCGAGCATCCGGCCCGTCGGAATCTGATATGCGTCCATTTCGGGCACCTGCGAGCTGTTGAGCCGCAGTTCGTGGTCGAGCACCGAACCGCTCGCTTCGCCCGACAGGTTGAAGTAGAGGTGATTCGTGAGATTGACCACCGTCGTGCGGTCGGTCTGTGCGATGTAGGTTATTTCGATCGAATTTTCGTCGTGGAAATCGAATGCGGCTTCGATTTGCAATTCGCCCGGGTAGCCTTGGTCGCCGTCGTCCGACGTCAGCGCCATGACCACGCGATTGGTTTCGACGCGGCTTTCCCACACGCGGTTCGCAAAATTCTTCGTGCCGCCGTGCAGGTGGTTGCGGCCGTTGTTCACTTCGAGCGAATACGCCTCGCCCTCGATGTTCATGCGGCCCAGCGCGATGCGGTTCGCACAGCGGCCCACGCTTTTGCCCATCGCTGCGCCGTCGAAGAAGTAGCCTTCGGGATGTTTGTACCCCAGTACGACGTCGGCCATGCGACCCTCGCGGTCGGGTACCATCGCACCGACGATAGCCGCCCCGAAGTTCGTCAGGCGTACTTCTGCCCCGTGTTCGTTGCGCATGACATAGAGAATGACGGCCTCGCCTTCGGGCGTCATGCCCCACACGTGCTGTTCGATTGCGACCATGATGCTGTGGTTATTCTGCCGGTTTCAAGGTGGCCGATATCCGGTCGATGCGCCGCAGACACTCCTCCTTGCCGATGAACGACGTGATGTCGTACATGCCGGGGCCTTTGCCCGCACCGACCAGCGCGAGCCGCAGCGTGTTCATCACTTGGCCCATGCCGTAACCTTTTTCCTCGATCCACGCATGGACGATGCGTTCGGTATTTTCCAGCGAAAAGTCGTCGATAGCGGCCAGCACTTCGCGCAATTCGCGCAGAATGGCCGGATTGTCGCCTTTCCAGTATTTTTTCGTCTGTTTTTCCTCGTATTCCGTCGGAGCCACGAAGAAGAATGAGGTCAAATCCCACAAATCGGTGATGAACGTGGCGCGTTCTTTCATGATGCCTGCCACGCGGCCGGCCACTTCGTCCGTGACCGTGATGCCGTGCTCGCGCAGGATAGGCTGATACAGCACGGCCAGTTCCGCGTCGGTTTTGTGGTGCATGTACTGCGCATTGAACCACTTTGCCTTGTCGGGTTGGAAGCGTGCGCCCGATTTCGAGACGCGCTCCAACGAAAAGAGGTCGATGAGCTCCTGCATCGAGAAAAGTTCCTGCTCCGTACCCGGGTTCCAGCCCAGCAGTGCCAGCATGTTGATGAACGCTTCGGCGAAATAGCCGTCCTCGCGGTAGCCGTGTGCCGTTTCGCCGGTCGTCGGCGACTTCCAAAAGAGCGGGAAAACGGGGAATCCCATTTTGTCGCCGTCGCGTTTGGAGAGTTTGCCGCCGCCCGTAGGTTTCAGCAACAGCGGCAGATGCGCGAATGCCGGTTGCGAATCCAGCCAGCCGAAAGCCTCGTACAGCAAGTAGTGCAGCGGCAGCGACGGCAGCCACTCCTCGCCGCGAATGACATGCGTGATTTCCATCAGGTGGTCGTCGACGATGTTGGCCAAGTGGTAGGTCGGCAGCGCATCGGCCGATTTGTAAAGCACCTTGTCGTCGAGCGTCGAGGTGTTGACTTCCACGTGTCCGCGAATCAGGTCGTCCATCTGCACCGTCCGGTTTTCGGGCATTTTGAAGCGGATGACCCATTGGTCGCCCCGTTCGATGCGCGTTTTCACCTCGTCGGCCGGCAGCGAAAGCGATGTGGCGAGTTTTTCGCGCACGGTGAAGTTGTAAGCGAAAGTTTCGCCGCGCCTTTCGGCTTCATTGCGCAGCGTGTCGAGTTCTTCGGCCGAGTCGAACGCATAGTAGGCCCATCCGGCATCGACCAGCTGCAACGCATATTTCAAATAGATTTCGCGCCGTTCGCTTTGCCGATAGGGAGCGTGCGGGCCGCCGACGCCGACGCCCTCGTCGATTTCGATGCCGCACCAGCGGAGCGATTCGAGGATGTAATCTTCGGCTCCGGGCACGAAACGCTGCGAGTCGGTGTCTTCGATGCGCAGAATCATTTGGCCGCTGTGCTGGCGGGCGAAAAGGTAGTTATAGAGTGCCGTGCGGACGCCGCCGATGTGCAGCGGGCCGGTCGGACTGGGTGCGAAACGCACGCGAACGGTTTTTTCCATAGTCGGGGATTAGCGGTTGGGAACGGGTTATTTTACGCGGTATTCGATGCGCATGGTGATGCGGGCCTTTTTCGTGCGGCTCGACGTGTTGAACGAACCGCCTGCGGAAAACTCTTCGTTGCTGTTGGCGCCCGTAATTTGGAACACGCCCATGCGCGCCGAAGCGACACGTCCGATTTTCGTACCGGCATTGTCGGCGATTTTCTCGGCTCGCGTGCGGGCATCGGCCGATGCGGTTTCGATGAGGCCCATTTTCACAT
>CAMWYI010000093.1 GCA_947178455.1 uncultured Alistipes sp.
GCAACGTCATCATGTCCGAAGACGAGGGGCGCAAAAAAATCGAAAAACTCGGCGTATACGAAAAACTCTACCGAATCAAGTTCTAGGCCGACTACCTCGAAAAGCTGACGATGGACGGTGCCCGCCGCCGCTATGGGGAACAGCTGACCGACGAACAGACGGAACGCCTCCGATTCGAGCTGCATGTGATGAAGACAATGGGCTTCCCGGGCTACTTCCTCATCGTGCAGGATTTCATTCGGGCCGCCCGCGAGCAGTTGGACGTGTCGGTCGGGCCGGGACGTGGTTCGGCCGCAGGTTCGGCCGTCGCATATTGCTTGGGCATCACGCAAATCGACCCGATAGCCTACGACCTGCTGTTCGAGCGTTTTCTCAACCCTGACCGTATTTCGCTGCCCGATATCGACGTGGACTTCGACGACGACGGTCGCGGCCGCGTATTGAACTACGTGACGCAGAAATACGGCAAGGAAAAAGTGGCGCACATCGTCACTTACGGCACAATGGCCACCAAATTGGCTATCAAGGATGTCGCCCGTGTGCAGAAACTGCCGCTTTCGGAATCCGACCGGCTCTGCAAGCTCGTACCGGACAAAACGCCCGACGGAAAATTCGTCAAGAACCTCAAACAGGCCATCGAGCTGGTGCCCGACCTGAAAGCGGCCGAAGAGTCGACCGACCCGCTGATGCACGACACGATTCGGTTCGCCAAAATGTTGGAAGGCAACGTGCGCAACACGGGCGTACATGCCTGCGGCACGATTATCTGCCGCGACGACATCACCGACTGGGTGCCCGTGGCGACGGCCGACGACAAGGAGACGGGCGAAAAGATGCTCGTGACGCAGTACGAAGGCTCGGTCATCGAGGATACCGGTCTGATTAAAATGGACTTCTTGGGTTTGAAGACCCTTTCCATTATCAAGGATGCCGTCGAGAATATCCGTCAGACTACGGGCAAGAAAATCGACATCGACGACTTCTCGATTATCGACGACCCCGTCACTTACAAACTTTACAGCGAGGGCCGCACGGTCGGAACGTTCCAGTTCGAGTCCGCCGGCATGCAGAAATACCTGCGCGAATTGCAGCCCTCCACGTTCGAGGACCTCATCGCGATGAATGCCCTCTACCGTCCGGGCCCGATGGAGTACATTCCCGACTTCATCGCCCGCAAACACGGCCGCAGCCCGATCGTCTACGACATTCCGATTATGGAGAAGTATCTCAAAGATACTTACGGCGTGACGGTCTATCAGGAGCAGGTCATGTTGCTGTCGCGTCTTTTGGCCAACTTCACGCGCGGCGAATCGGACACGCTGCGCAAGGCGATGGGCAAAAAATTGAAGTCCAAACTGGATGCGCTGAAACCGAAATTCATTCGCGGCGGACAGAAGAACGGACACGACCCGAAAGTACTCGAAAAAATCTGGTCGGATTGGGAGAAGTTCGCCTCCTATGCGTTCAACAAATCGCACGCGACTTGCTATTCGTGGGTAGCCTACCAAACCGCCTATCTGAAAGCCAACTATCCGTCGGAATACATGGCTGCCGTATTGAGCCGAAACTTGGCCAACATCAAGCAGTTGACCGACTACATGAACGAGTGCAAGCGCATGGGCATTCTCGTACTGGGCCCCGACATCAACGAATCGCGGCGGACGTTTTCGTCGAACGAAAAGGGCGATGTGCGGTTCGGGCTGGCGGCTATCAAAGGCGTGGGCGAGGCGGCGGTGGACAGCATCATCGAGGAGCGCGAGACGAACGGAGCATTCAAGGACATTTACGACTTCATGGAACGGGTCAACTACTCGGTTGTCAACCGCAAATGTCTGGAAAATCTGGCCCTCGCCGGTGCGTTCGACAGCATCACGGAGTTCCACCGGTGCAAATTCTTCGGTGCGGATTTGCGCGACCCCAACAGCGCGGTGTTCATGGAACAGCTGATTCGTTACGGGCAACGCTTCCAATCGGAAAAGAACAACGCCCAGCAAAGTCTGTTCGGCGGCGGAGGCCAAGTGGACATACAGCGTCCGGTGCTTCCGGCCTGCAACGACTGGAAACCGCTCGAAACGCTGAACAAAGAGCGCGAAATGATCGGTCTTTATCTTTCGGCCCACCCGCTGGACGATTTCAAGGTCATCATCGACCACATGTGCAAAACGCAGCTGACCGAGTTGGAAAACCTCGAACCGATGCGCGGACAGGAAATCGCCGTCGCCGGCATGGTCGTGGATGTAAAGAACCTTACCACCAAAACCGGAAAACCTTGGGGCAAATTCACGATGGAGGACTACAATGGCTCGCACGAATTCACGCTTTTCGGCAAGGATTACGAGAACTTCCGAAAATACCTGTTCCAAGACTATTTTCTCTTTATTCGCGGCAAGGTGCAGCCTCGGCCTTACAATGACAATGAACTGGAATTCAAACTGATTTCGATGGTGCAGCTTTCCGAATTGCGCGATACGATGATTAAAGAAATTTCCGTCCAGTTGCCCGTTGAAGAGGTAACGGCTTCGTTCATCCGCGATTTCACGAAACAGGTGCGCGAATCGAAAGGCCAGACCCTGCTTCGGGTGAATATCTACGACCCGACGGAGCGCGTTACGGTCAATCTTTTCTCCAAATCGCACAAAGTCAGTCTGAGCAAATCGCTGGTAGACTATCTCGACGAAAACGAAATCAAATACTCGATAGCATAAAAACTAAACACACACTGTTATGGCATTAGCAATCAACCAAACGAATTTCGAGGAGGTCATGGCCTCCGGCAAACCCGTCGTCATCGACTTCTGGGCCGAATGGTGCGGCCCCTGCCGCATGATCGCACCGATTGTCGACGAACTGGCCGCCGAATACGGCGACAAAGTGGTCATCGGCAAATGCGATGTCGAAGAAAACGACGAAATCACCACCAAATACGGCGTGCGGAACATCCCGACCATCATCTTTCTGAAAAACGGCGAGCTGGTCGACAAACAGGTCGGAGCCTGCTCGAAAGATGCGCTGAAAGCCAAAATCGAAAATCTGCTTTAAGATGCTGCGCTGCATAACATGGAACGGATTGCAGGCCGTCGAGTTCGCCAAAGGCGACTACACGGCCCTGCTCATTCCGTCGGTCGGCGCCAACCTCGTGCGCTTGGCCAACACACGGTTGAATGCGGAGATTCTGCGCACGCCCGCTGCCGATGAAATCGAAACGTTCAAGAGCCGTCCGCAGATATTCGGGTTGCCGCTGCTCTTCCCGCCCAACCGGATTGCCGACGGGCGTTACACGTTCGAGGGGCGCACGTACCAATACCCCATCACCATTGAGAAAGAGCACAACTATCATCACGGCATCATCAAAGGGCTGCCGTTCGCCGTATCGAAAGCCCGCGAGACCGAGAACGAAGTACTGGTCGAATGCCGCTACTACTCGAATGCCGGAAACGATGCCATTTACAAGGATTTCCCGCACGAGTTCAAATGCAAAATCGTCTACCGGTTGAGCAATGCGGGATTGGCGCAGGAAGTGACGTTCACCAATCGCAGCGAACAGCGCATGCCGGTCGGTGTCGGGTTCCACACCCCGCTGTGCATTCCGTTTGCAGGCGGTGAGGCGAGCGATTATGCGATGCGCGTGGCTGTCGGCGAGCAGGTCGAGCTAAACGACCGCAACTTGCCGACCGGCCGGAAACTGCCGCTCACGGAACAATTTTCCCGATTGCGGGAGGGCGGATTGCAGGTGACCGACTGCGCACCTATCGAAGCCGGTTTCACGCTCCGCGAAATCGACGTCGACGGCAAGCCCTATCGCGGCGCATTGGTCGAAAACAAGCGGACAGGCGTTCGTACATTCTACGAAGTGGACGACAGGACGACCTATTGGACGATCTGGAACAACGGCGGACAAGTCCCCTACTGCTGTCCCGAACCGCAGTCGTGGATAACGAACGCGCCCAATGCCGCCGCCCCCGAAGCCGCCGGTTTCCGCAGCATCGCTCCGGGCGAAACGTTCTCGATGAAATTTTATTTATATGCGAAGTAACGTTTCGTAGACGAATCGAAAAAGCGGGCCGGTCGATGACCGGCCCGTCGTGTTTTACTCCTCTTTCGGAACGAGGTCATAAAAACTGCTTATTTCCTGCTGGTCGATGGCCTGACGGACATTGAATCGCTTTACACCGTCGTAATAGCCGCGTTTTTTGACTTTCACTTCGACCTGCACATCGCGCGAATTTTGGTACGTCAACCCCAAAATGTTGAACGAACGGGTTTCTTCATAGGGCGTCGTGCCCATGTAGTTTTCGTTGGTGTTCTTCACTTCGGCCGGAATGCTCGAAATAACGCGCCAGTAAACCTGCGCCCCCTGCGGAGCCGAATCGAAGAACCAGCGGATAATCGTCCGCTCCAACGCCGAAGCTCCGGCATTATCCCGACTGACCACCGTGTGAGCTTCGCCGGCCTGAATGGAGGTGTCATTCGTATAAGCGCTTCCGGGTGCAAATTCATGGCACACGCTCATCGGCTCGGCAATCTTGAAGAATCCGATTGTGTTGAGATTAGGTTTTACCGTAACTATTCCGTCGGGGTATCCGTTTTTGACGAACTTCAACGCCACGCCATGGGAGACCTCCTTTTTGGTAAGATTCAACGTAACGGTCGCCGGAGTAGTCGTACTGATTAGCTTGTCGTTGTAATAGACTTTGGCATTCTCGGGAATACTTTGGAGCGTGACGGTGAATGTGTAAGTTTTGGGGGCCGCCCATGCGGAAACCAAAACGAACGAAAAAATTGCAGCGAGGATTACTCCTCTGAAATTTTGTTTCTTCAACATCGTAATTAAGTGTTTGGTGATTTTGCCGGTTCCACGGCCGATTCGGGTTCGGATAAGGACATAAAAAAACGTGGAACAAAATCCTTCTATCCGCTTGTCGAGGTTCTGCAATACCCAAAGTAGCCAATATCAGAATAAAGTCCACGTGTAATACACGTGAACGCCAAACTTCATTCCGGCTACTTGTTTTTGAAATTTTGCAGATTTCGACAAGCAGGATTAAAGATAACGTTTTATTATGTTATGCCGCCGATTTTACCGACAGCACGGGGTGTTTTTCATCGCTTTTTTTATCTCATAGGCACTCCATGATTTAAGTTCGGTACAAAGATACGAATAAGCGAGGGCAAACCCAAATTTATTTGGAGTTTGCCGAGCGGGAGTATCTAAAACGAAGTTAAAGATACTAATAAGCAAGGGCAAAAGCAAACTTGCCAAGCGAGAGTTGTGATACGATTGTTTATCGGCACACAACACGCTGTCAGTCCGCGACTGCCAAAATGGCAGTAAAAAGGCGCTGGCACACCCTTTGTTGTATCGGAATGCAACGAAAGAATCACAAAAACCACTGACACAACCATGAAAAACGGAAAAATCGGAGTTACGACGGAGAACATTTTTCCCGTGATTAAGAAATTCCTCTACTCGGATCACGAAATCTTCCTGCGCGAGCTGATTTCCAATGCCGTAGATGCTACCCAAAAGTTGAAGACTTTTTCGTCTATCGGCGAAATCAAAGGCGAATTGGGCGACCTCTCTATTCACGTCGATGTCGACAAGGAGAAAAAAACGCTGACCGTGACCGACCGAGGCATCGGCATGACCGCCGACGAAGTCGACCGCTACATCAACCAAATCGCATTCTCGGGGGCCGAAGAGTTCATGGAGAAATACAAGAACCAAGCGATTATCGGCCACTTCGGATTGGGCTTCTACTCTTCGTTCATGGTGTCGGACAAGGTGGAAATCATCACCAAATCCTATAAGGAAGGTGCGAAAACCGTGCATTGGAGCTGCACGGGTACGCCGGAATTCGAGATGGAAGAGACCGACGGGGCACACGACCGTGGCACGACCATCGTGCTGCATCTGTCCGAAGATACGCTGGAATATGCCGAAGCCGACAAAGTGCAGGAATTGTTGCGCAAGTACTGCCGATTCCTCCCCGTGCCTATCGTATTCGGCAAGGTCAAGGAGTGGAGAGAGGGCAAATACGTCGACACGGAGAAAGACAATGTCATCAACAACACCGACCCGCTTTGGACGCGCAAACCGTCGGACATCACCAAAGATCAATACAAGGAGTTCTATCGCGAACTCTACCCGATGAGCGACGACCCGCTGTTCTACATCCACCTGAACATCGACTATCCGTTCCACTTGACGGGTATTCTCTATTTCCCGAAAATCCGCAACAATTTCGAGATTCAGAAGAACAAAATCCAGCTCTATTCCAATCAGGTCTATGTCACCGACCAAGTCGAGGGCATCGTACCGGAATACCTGACCCTGCTGCACGGTGTCATCGACTCGCCCGATATTCCGCTGAACGTTTCGCGCAGCTATCTGCAAAGCGACGCTAATGTCAAGAAAATTTCGAGCTACATCACCCGTAAGGTAGCCGACCGGTTGCAGGAACTCTTCACGACGATGCGCCCCGACTACGAAAGCAAGTGGGACGACCTAAAAATTTTCATTCAGTACGGCATTCTGACCGACGAGAAGTTCGCCGAAAAGGCCGAAAACTTCATGTTGTGGAAGAACGTCGACGGACAGTATTTTACCGCGAAAGAGTACCTCGAAAAGGTCAAGGAAACTCAGACGGAAAAGAACAAAACGACGATTTTGATCGATGTCGACGATCCGGTCGAGAAGCATACGTTCCTCGAAGCGGCCAAAGCCAAAGGGTACGATGTGCTCGAAATGAACGGGCAGCTGGACAGCCACTACATCAACTGGTACGAGTCCAAGAACCAAGAGAGCCGGTTCGTGCGGGTGGACAGCGACGTCATCGACAAGCTGATTCAGAAAGAGAACAGCCTCAAAATGTCGCTGACCGATGCGCAGCAAGAAATCCTGCGCCCCGTATTCGAGAGCCAGATGCCGAAAGACGACAAAATCCAGTACAGCATTTCGTTCGAGGCGATGGGCGAGGACGAAGCGCCGGTCGTCATCACGCAAAACGAGTTTATGCGACGCATGAAGGAAATGGCGGCCGCAGGCGGTGGAGGCATGAGCCAATTCTACGGTCAGATGCCCGACCATTTCACCATTGCGGTGAACGGCAACCACCCTATCGTCGCCAACATCG
>CAMWYI010000094.1 GCA_947178455.1 uncultured Alistipes sp.
AAAAAGCATTCCCTCGCGGGCGAGTCGGTCAAGATTGGGCGTTGCGACCAGCAGGCTGCCATAGCAGCTCATGGCCTGCGCGGTGTGGTCGTCGGTCATCATGACGATGATGTTCGGACGGCGGGGCTGCCGGTCGCCGCAGGCAGTCAACGCGACGAGCGAAAGCGGCACGGCAGCGTAACGCATGCCGGAAAAATAACGACGAGATTCAAGTAACATATTTTCTTAAAGTTTAATCATTCGGGATTTGCGGAACGAAACGGGGCCATGTTGCGCATCAACGGGCGGTCGTCGGTGCGTTCGGCCCACGCATACATCTTGGCGCGCAAGCGGGCCAATTCGTCGGCATAACGCCGGTCGACCGCCAGATTGACCATTTCGCCGCTGTCGTTGCGGAGGTCGTAGAGCTGTTCGCGGTTGCGACCCCACTGGTAGAGGATGTATTTGTAACGCCCTTCGACGATGCTCCACCCGCGAATACCGGCGCCGGAAAGCAGCGTTTCGACGAACACTTCGTCGTGAAGCGTGCGCTGCCGACCCTCGGCAACGGGCCGCAGGCTGCGCCCGCGATAACGCGCCGAATCGAGCGCGACGCCCGCGTAATCGCACACGGTGGCGTACAAGTCCAATCCGACGTTGGACAAAGCCTCGTCGTTGCACGCACCGGCCAAGCCGCGTCCTTTGGGCGATTTGACAATCAACGGCACGTTGATGACCTCCTCGAACAAGGCCCACTTCTGGTTCCAGCCGTGTGCGGCCACGCCGTCGCCGTGATCCGACAGAAAGACGATGACCGCATCGTCGTACAGCCCGCGCCGTTTCAACACCTCGACCAACCGGCCTATTTCGCGGTCGACCCGCTCGACGAGGCGATAATAGGCATAGAGATAACGCCGCCAGTCGTCCTGCGAGTAGGTGTAGGTGTCGTGGTAACGGGGCGAAGCGTCGTGTTCGAGCCGCACGGCTTCGGGTTCGTAGGTCGAAGGCATGAAGTTGGGCGGCAGGTTGGGGCAATCGTGTGTAGCGAAAGGCTCCAACTCGCCGTATTGCAGCGTCTCGAAACGTCCGTATTCGCAGATTTCGTGCGGGTCGAGCAGCGAAGCAACCAAAAACAACGGTTTGCGCCGGTCGTAACGGGCCAGCGCCTCGTCGCAGGCGTCGGGCAGCGTCGGGTCGTGCATCGGGCAGACGCGGCGGAAGCCAGTGCCCGAATCGGGCAGATTGACCTCCGGGATGTGCCATTTGCCCGCATAAAGGCACTCGTAACCCGCCTCGGACATGCGGATGCCGAGCCCCTGCTGCATATCCTCGTCGTGGGGACGAATCGCGTTGTCGCGCGCACCGACTTCGGAGGGCATGCGTCCGGTGATGAGCGACGCACGGCAAGGGCCGCTCAACGGATAAGGGCAATAAGCGCGGGTAAAACGCACGCCGTCGGCAGCCAAAGCGTCCATTGCAGGCGTCGCGACATGCGGATTGCCGGCGCAGGAGAGCGCACCGGCAGTTTGCTGGTCGGTCAGAATGACGATGATATTGGGGCGCGAAGCTGCGGCCCGTCGTTGGGGAGCGGCGGCCTGCGCGGCAATGGCCGACAAGGCAAGACCGGCGCAAAGCGTCGGCGCCGCGAAGTTTTTGAGGTCAGTCATACGGTTCATAGTTAGGCTGTCAATGCAAAACAAAAATAGTCGATGACGCGCGAAAAAAGGCCGCAGAATGTCCCCGAAAACCCCAATCGCGTGCAAAACGATGCTAAATTTGTACAATCCGACCCCAAATTTGTCCCGAAAGAGCGCCGGAGAGCACAACTACGGCCCGAATTATACAAAATCGGCATCGGTCTGCACAAATTTGGGGACGCACTGCGGAATCGTGCAGAAAGATTCGTACATTTTCAAAATCGCGGAGCGGCGTTCCGTATTAATTTTGTCATAGAAAAACGTATCCGCATGAATGCCTTGAAACTTCTGTTCGCACTGCTGGCCGCTGTCGCGCCGCTGACCGTCGCCGCACAATCCGACACCGATGTTTTCGCGCTGCTCGACCTCTCGCGGCCGGGATTGGAACAAGTCGCCGCCCTGCACGCCGCAGGCGACGACGCAGCCGCCGAAGCGCTGCTTGCCTACTACCGGACCCGCAAAGGGACGGTCTGCCCCGACATCGACCCCGAACATCCGACCCTCACGGACGAAGAACGCCGCTGGGCCGACGAAGCGCTCGAACACCGCTTTTTCGTCCACACGGGCTACCAGCCCTCCTACTTCTACGGCGATGACATCGACTGGCAATACTGGCCCGTCAAGGACAACGAACTGCGCTGGCAGCTGCACCGCATGAAGTGGTGGCTGCCGATGGGCAAAGTCTACCGGCTGACGGGCGACGAACGGTATGCGGCCGAATGGTGTCGGCAATACACCGACTGGATGCGCAAGAATCCGCTGACGGAGTACTGCGACGGCGACCGGCAGGACGTGCTGCACGCCGACAACGTATATTTCGCATGGCGGCCGCTGGAAGTGAGCGACCGGCTCGAATTCCAAATCCAGCAGTTCTGCTGCATGCTGCCTGCCGAAGCATTCGACGGAGAATTTCTGCTCCGTTTTCTGGAAAACTACCACCGCCACGCCGACCACATCACGCACCATTTTTCGGCTTCGGGCAACCACCTGCTTTTCGAGGCGCAGCGGCTCGTTTTCGCGGGCGTTTTCTTCCCCGAATTCCGCGAAGCGGCCGCTTGGCGCGCACGGGGCGTGGAAATCCTCAACCGCGAAATGGCCAAGCAGGTCTATGACGACGGTATGCAATACGAACTCGACCCGCACTACCACCTCGAATCCATCGACATATTTATTAAAGCGCTGAATATGGCACGAGCAAACGGGAAAGAGGAGGAGTTCCCGGCAGAGTACCTCGCTACCGTCGAACGGATGATCGACGCCCATATCCACTGCCTCTACCCCGACTACACCACCCCGCTGTTCAGCGACAACCGCCAGCACGACAAACAGGAGCTGCTGGCCCGCTACCGCAAATGGCTCGAAGTGTTCCCGACGAACGCCGCCGTTCGTCGGCTGGCGACCGAAGGGGCCGAAGGCGCAGCGCCGAATCGACTTTCGCGCGCATTCCGCACGTCGGGATTCTACACCATGCGCAACGGCTGGGACGACGACGCGACGGTACTCATCCTCAAAGCGGGCCCGCCGGCATTCTGGCACAATCAGCCCGACAACGGCACGTTCGAGCTGTGGGTGCGCGGGCGCAACTTCTTCCCCGATTCGGGGTGTTACGTCTATGGCGGCGATGCCGAAGTCATGGCCCAGCGCAACTGGTTCCGCCAGACGCAGGTGCACAACACGCTGACGCTCGACGACCGCAATCTGGAACGCACCGACTCGAAGCTGCTGGCGTGGGAGACCGACGGCCCGACCGAACGGCTGACGGTCGAAAACCCCTCGTACGAGGGACTGACCCACCGGCGGACGGTGTGGTTCGTCGACCGCAAATTCTTCGTGCTGCTCGACGTCGCGGAGGGCGATGCAGCTGGCACCGTCGCACTGCACTATCAACTGGCCGAAGATACGCCGGCCGAAGATGCGGCGAAATGTCGAGTAGCGACGCAGTTCGCCGACGGTAACAACCTCGCGATGCAGGTATTCGGGCCGCAGGGCACGACGATGCAACGGCGCGAAGGGTGGCACTCGCCCCGCTACCGCGAACGGTACGAACGTCCGGCTTATGCTTTCGCTGTACAAAAACCGGCACAGCGACCCGTCCGATTCGTCACGGTACTGCTGCCCGTAACAGACGCCGCGGCGGCACCCCGCATTGCCGCCACGCTCCGCGACGGCAGCATCCGTGTGAAAATCGGCAAAAAACGCTATGAACTCGAATACTAACCAAAAATACATCTTTATTACCATGAGAAAATCGCTGTTTTCGCTCGTTGCGCTCCTCGGTCTGAACTGGGGAACCGCAACCTCGGCCGATGCGGCCGCTGCTGCCCCCGAATGGCGGGTCGCGGGCGACGAAAAATCATTGTACGACCTGCTGGACCTCGACCGTCCGGGGCTCAAGGCCGTGAAAAAAGCCGTAGCCAAAGACGACATCGCCACGGCCGACCAAGAGTTGCTGAAGTACTTCCGCAACCGCAAGAAAGTATCCATCTACGGTCTCGACCCCGAGGATATAACCCTCACGGACGAGGAGCAAATGATGGCCGACCAGTCGCTCGAACACAAGTTCTACGCCCACAAAGGTTACCAGCCCTCCTACTTCTACGGCGACGACATCGACTGGCGCTACTGGCCCGTCAAGGACAACGAACTGCGCTGGCAGCTGCACCGCCACTACTGGTTCATCCCGCTGGCCAAGGCCTACAAACTGACCCATGACGAAAAATACGTCGAGGCTTGGATCGAACACTACACCGACTGGATTCGCAAGAACCCAATCGACGGCGTAGCACGGTTGCAGGCCGCCGGAGCGTCGACCGAAGCGATTGCGGCCGAAAAGGAGAACTTCCGGTTCGCATGGCGGCCGATGGAAGCCGGACGCCGCCTGCAAGACCAACTGACGGAATTCGAGCTGACGATTGCCTCGCCGCACTTCACGGCCGACTTCCTGAACCTCTTTCTGCGCATGTTCCACCAACACGCCGACTATGTGCTGCACCGCTACTCGGAAAAGGGCAACCACCTGCTTTTCGAAGCTCAGCGCATGCTGTTCGCCGGTATCTATTTTCCCGAATTCCGCGACGCCAAGTCGTGGCGCGAAAGCGGCATCGAAATTCTCAACCGAGAAATCGGCGTACAAGTCTACCCCGACGGCATGCAATTCGAACTCGATTTCGGCTACCATATCGCCGCAATCGACATCTTTCTGAAAGCCCTCGGCATGGCCCACATCAACGGCATGGCGAAAGAGTTTCCGTCCGAATACATCGCTACGGTGGAGAAAATGACCGTCGTGACCTACAACCTCCTCTTTCCGGACAACACCAATCCCATGTTCGGCGATACGAAACAACACAACCGCTCGACCCTCAAACGGCAGTTCGCGACGTGGGGTGAGGTCTTCCCCGCGAACAGCCAGCTGCCGTGGATTGCCAGCGACAAGAAAGAGGGCGAAATACCCTACTACACCTCGCGGGCATTCAAAGATTCGGGATTCTATGTGTTGCGCAACGGCTGGGATAAGAACGCGACGGTGGCCATCGTCAAGGCCGGCCCTCCGGCGTTCTGGCACAACCAGCCCGACAACGGCACGTTCGAATACTGGCACCGAGGCCGCAACTTCTTCCCCGATTCGGGCAGCTATGTCTACGGCGGCGACAGCACCGTGCTGGCCCAGCGCGACTGGTTCCGCCAGACGCGCGTACACAACACGCTGACGCTCGACAACCGCAATCTCGAAAAGACCGAATCGAAGCTCCTGCTTTGGAAAACGAAAGGTCAGCAGACCATATGCGTGACCGAAAACCCCTCCTACGAAGGGCTTACCCACCGCCGCGCGATGTTCTTTATGGAGGACGGCGTACTGGTCATCGCCGACCAAGCGTTCGGCACGGCCGAGGGCACGGTGGGCGTACACTTCAACCTCTGCCCGGGCGAAGTAAGCTACGACGCGAACGGACTGCGTACCCTCTTCGAAAAAGGGAGCAACATTCGCATCCGTACCATTTGCGACGCGCCGATGACCATCACCCGCGAAGAGGGCTGGGTATCCAAGACCTACCGCAAGAAAGAGAAGCGTCCGGCCTATGCCGCCGAAGCCCGCAAAGGAGCGGACGAATCGCGTCTCTTCATCACGGTGATCGCCCCGGTAACCAAAAGCACGACGGATAAAATCGAAATCGCCACACCGCAGCAAGCGACCGACCGAACACTCCGTTTCACCGTAGAGGTGGACGGCCGGAAATACGATTTGGGCTACGACCTCTGACACGAAAACGATGACTAAAATTCTTTACCTCGCGCTACTGCTGCCTCTGACAGCAGTAGCGCAACTTTCCGGCGAGCTGCAACCGCTTCCCGAGCGCGTGAACGTGCAAGCCGACAGTGCGCGCCGCGACCAAATCATCGACGGCGAATGGGTCGCAGTCGGCATCCACAAGAAAGGCGCCGTTTGCCGCGACCATACGCGGCTGTACAAAGGCCGCCCCTCGATACGCTTCACGCTGGGTCGCGACGACAACACGCTGGCCGGTTATGCCGCCGGCGAAACAAAAGGCCGTGCCGAATTGAGCTATTGCTATGCTACGTCGGACGATTTCGCTGCCCTACCTGCCGAGACTTATCCGGCAGCCCAACGGATGAAGACCGTCTATCATCACGGCAAAGGCATCTGTGCGCAAGGCTCGAAATGGAGCTACACGTTCGCCGTCTACATTCCCGCAACGCTTTCGGACAAAGTGTGCACCATCTTCGCCCAATGGCACGGCATGCCCGACCGCACGCTCGTCACGGCACCCGACGGACGGGTAATGAAACTCTCGTCCGCCGAATTTTTGGCAATGGAAGACACGGTTATCATCCGCAAAGACATCGTTCACAAGCGAGTATCCGGCACGGACAAACGCGGCAAAACCGTCTGGAAAGCGGGCGAACCGACCGGCTGGAAAGTCGAACAGGGCGGTTATCCCCCGCTGGCATTCGGATTTTCGGGCGGGCAATTCTACATCAAAGCCAACTCCGACCGCCGCTGGTTCACCGACAAAACCGACCGATGCAGCGCCAATCCCGTCAAAACCGAAGTGCTGCGTCCGGTCGAATCGGAGTACAAATCATCGACCATCGCCTATCGGATGCCGTTCGACGAATTTCCCAAAAATTGTTGGGTTACGTTCGATGTCGAAATCGACTGGTCGCGCTATTCGGGCCCGACCGAGCGCATCGAGGCTCCCGGACGGCTCGACGTGCGGATGAGCTGGGAACAACACGGCAAACGCCGCCAACAGCATCTCGTGCGCAACGCGTGCATCGCCATCGGCCGCAACGACGACGAAGGTTACTACTTCAAATACGGCATTTA
>CAMWYI010000095.1 GCA_947178455.1 uncultured Alistipes sp.
ATGCCTACTTGGTCGGCTACGTTCATGCCGATAACGGCCGGAGCGATGATTTCGTTCACGTTCTTCACGGCATTCAGGACGCCTTTGCCCAGATAGCGGCTCTTGTCGCCGTCGCGAAGCTCCAAAGCTTCGTTTTCGCCGGTCGAAGCACCGCTCGGAACGGCAGCACGACCGAATGCGCCCGACTGGGTGCGAACTTCGACCTCGACGGTCGGATTACCTCGCGAGTCGAGAATCTCGCGGGCATGCACTTCGATAATCTCCATAGAGATGTCCATCGTATTCATAAAAGTGTGATTTTATTAAAATAAAAAATGCTTTTCCGTTTGGTGTCGCAAAGATAGAAAATAAATCGGGGGATTCGAGTGTTTAGTGTTATTTTTTTCACGACTGGACGGACAGCTTGAAATTCGGGCAAAAAATTCTATGAATCAGATATTCCGTATCAGTGTTTCATATCCTATGATTTTGGATAGCAGCATTTCTCTGTCGGCTTGGGATATTTTTACCAATTCTTTTCCTCCTACACGCGATAACTCCATGATGAATTCGTGGATGGCTAAAATGTTTTTTTCTTCTACGATAATAAAATCGATGTCGTTTATGTCGAATTTTAGTGGAGAGCCGATATGTCTTTTGTTGATCGGATTCTTTTTGATATAGTCGTCGTATTCTTTTCTCGTTTTCCATTGATACTGATTGCGGGATTCATATATTTTTCGCCACTCCCGGACCATATAATTGCACTCGTTTTTCGACGATAAATCATATAGAGGTTTCGCCAATCCCAATATACGATAGGCTTTGTAATCCGATTTGTTTTCTTCAAAGGCTTTTTTAGCATCAATTATCATTTGAGTGGATTGACACCCGCGATTGTTCGGATAATAGATTACCGGTTGCAGTTTGTGCGCGATTCCCCATGTGCGTTTCATTCCGATACCGACTTTCGACTTCGCATATTTTATATCGGAGAGGTGCGCTAACGGAATGTCGCAGAAACAGGTCATCGGAATACCGATGCTGATGTTTTTTCTGTCGTCGGAATAGACTTCCTCTTTACAAAAATGCACTCTGAATCCTTTTTCGATGATGCTTTTCAAAGATTCCAAATTTTTTGTGTAGTGAAAGAACGAATTACTGTAAATTCTCATGGTTGCTTCATTTTTTATGGTTTGACATGTTTTTTTCGGTGTATTATTGGCCCAGTTCCGTAATGGGATAAAGATAATTTCCCCAGACGTCAGCGTGTTGATAATACCGAACGCAACCACGCGGAACTTGCAATGTACATTCATACTGAATGCCTGTAAATACATTATTGATACTGCATTCGGGCGGAATCGCGGTTCCGATTTTGAATAGACTCAAATTGCGATCGAGGTGAAACGCAAATGCTCCAATGTATTTTACCTGTGTACAGTTAGACATATCCATGGTTCTTAAATTTGTCAAATAACAGAATGCTCCATGAGCCAACCCTATGCCGTCGTCGAAAGCGATGTCGGCACCCTCAATAGTTTTCAGTTTGGAGTTTTTCTCGAAAGTTACCGTTGCTAACTCGGAACAACCTTTGAACGCGCCTTCTTCGATTGTTTCGACAGCGGCTGGAATTTCGATAGACGTAATCGGACAACGAATGAATGTGGAGTATGCAATAGTTTTCAGTTTGGAACCTTTCTCGAAAGTTACCGTTGCCAATTTGGTACAATGCGCAAAAGCTTCATACTTGATTGTTTCTACAGTGGCAGGAATCTCGATAGCGGTAATCGAACAACCTGCGAAAGCTGCCCCCTCGATTGTTTTGACACTGGCAGGGATTTCAATAGAGGTAATTGGACAATACCCGAAAGCATGGAATCCAATTGTTTCGACACCGACAGGAATTTCAATGGCGTTAAGCGAAGTGTGGGAGAAGGTCATTTGTTCAATAGTTCTTAATTTGGAACCTTTCTCGAAAATTACCGTTGCCAACTTGGAACAGTAATCGAAAGCACAAGTTTCGATTGTTTCGACACTGGCGGGAATTTCGACATAGGTAATCATTGGACAATCCTTGAATGCCCACGAGCCGATTGTCGTAACTCCGTTCGGTATTACGACTGATTGGAGGCTACTGCGAAAAAACATTTCTTTTCCGATTATTGTCAAAGTCTTCGGCAACATCAGATTGGTGATGCTGGATTGGTAAAACGCTTTCTCCGGCAGTTCCGTAATCTTGACTTCGGATAGGTCGAGGTTTCTCAAAGCGGACATTTGCGAAATCGTAACGAAATCTTCGTCGTTCAATACGCCTGTAATTTTCAATGAAACCGTCGAATTTGCATCCAATCCTTTTTCAGTTAGAACGGATGCCAATGTCCCTTTTTGGGCGACATGAACGGTTGGGTAGGGTTCTTCTGCTTGGCTTATCGTTACCGTTTCGGATAATTCGCCGCTGGTGATTGTTATCGTTCCCTCTCGCTTTTCCTTCTCTGTATTCTTGGCGACGTTGAAAATAAGTTTGTCGATTTTCAAAGCACGAGTTCCAGTAAACGTTATCCAAGTTTCGCAATCTTTGCCGATTTCATATTGATAATTGATGTTGGCCTTGACTTCGATAATGGCTTCACCGCCAGCGGCATCTATTTCGATTAAAGAGGATGTAACAGTGAGCGTATTCTTTTGTTTCTGCGTTACCGTCAAATTCTTGGAAACAGCTCCGCAAGTAAACGTAAAAATAACATTGCGTTCTTCGGACGTATCGTTGGCTTTGGCTGTGAAAGTTACTTTGTCTCCACCATAACCGGTCGTTTGGGATGGTGTGCACCATGATTTGTCGCCCGATAATGTCCATTGCACAAGGCGATTATCGGTTGAAACAGTAATGGCTTTCGTTCCACCTGTCTCATCGAACTGCAAATTTTGAGGGGAAAGGTGTATTTCCGATACTTGTTCCGGCGGGGTAGGTGAAACAGGATCGGGTTGGTCGTCCGCGTCATTGCTTGAACATCCGTAAAACGACAAAGTTGACAAAACAAATAAAAACAACTTTTTCATGGTTGTAAATAATTTGGTTTTGTCGTTCCGGCACCTGCACGACAAGTTCAATAATTCGGATTCAATGAAAAAAGCAGAAAGCGTGGTGCCGAAACTTATTTTAAGAGAATAGGCTCTGGTAAGCCGCGAAGATAAAACAAGCAACAACTCCACGCCTATACACCCTGCAGAACGCAAGGTATACGACGCGGTAAGATGCCTGCCCATTCACTCTTCTAAATTTACCAGATTTATTCTCTGTGAACAAGCTACACTTTCCGTGTAATCAATATGTCATACTGCAAAAATAGATATATTCGGGGAAAATGCAAAAGGAACCAGTCCGAAAGAGGTTGTCTCCGGGCGGATAAAAACAAAAAGAGTTGCCAATCGTATGATTGGCAACTCTTTCCAGTGAACCCGCTGGGGCTCGAACCCAGGACCCCAACATTAAAAGTGTTGTGCTCTACCTGCTGAGCTACGGATTCTCCGTGTGCCGATGAAACGGCTCCGTTCCGATTCGGCGGTGCAAATATACGGATTAAATTTTAATCTGCAAGATTTCGACCGTTGTTTTTGCGGAATTTTTGCAAATCCGAAATAAAACGATACTTTTGTATTCCAATAAATAATCCTCTAAATCGAATATCTGTTATGTGTAGAGCGTTGATTATCGGTGCCGGCGGTGTCGGGACGGTCGTTACGCAGAAAATCGCGGCCAATCCCGTTTTTTCGGACGTGATGCTGGCCAGCCGTACCAAATCGAAGTGCGATGCCGTAGCCGCTGCTATCGGCGGGAATCGGGTCAAGACGGCGCAGGTCGATGCCGATAATGTGGCCGAATTGTGCGAATTGTTCCGGTCGTTCAAACCCGACATCGTGGTCAATGTGGCCCTTCCGTATCAAGACTTGACGATTATGGACGCTTGCCTCGAATGCGGCTGCAACTACTTGGATACGGCCAACTACGAGCCGAAAGACGAGGCGCATTTCGAGTATTCGTGGCAGTGGGCTTATCAGGACCGTTTCAAGGCGGCCGGTCTTACGGCGATTCTCGGTTGCGGCTTCGACCCGGGCGTAACGGCTATTTTCACGGCTTATGCTGCCAAGCACCATTTCGACGAAATCCACTATTTGGACATCGTGGATTGCAATGCCGGAAATCACGGTATGGCTTTCGCGACCAACTTCAATCCCGAAATCAATATCCGCGAGGTGACGCAAAAGGGCCGTTATTACGAAAACGGCGAGTGGGTGACGACCGAACCGCATGAAATTCACCAACCGCTGAATTATCCCGGAATCGGCGAACGCGAATCGTATGTGATTTACCACGAGGAGCTGGAATCGCTCGTGAAGAATTATCCGACTATCAAGCGGGCGCGTTTCTGGATGACTTTCGGGCAGGAATACCTCACGCACTTGCGGGTGATTCAGAATATCGGTATGGCGCGTATCGACCCGATTATCTACAACGGGGTCGAAATCGTGCCGATTCAGTTCCTCAAAGCCGTGCTTCCCGACCCCAAATCGTTGGGTGCCAACTATCACGGGCAAACCTCTATCGGTTGCCGGATTCGCGGTATCAAGGACGGCAAGGAACGCACCTACTATATTTATAATAACTGCGACCACGAACAGGCTTACAAAGAGACCGGTACGCAGGCGGTCAGCTTCACGACGGGTGTGCCCGCTGCGCTGGGCGCTTCGATGTGGGCCAAAGGCTTGTGGCGCGGGGCAGGCGTGTTCAACGTCGAGGAGTTCGACCCCGATCCGTTCCTCGCCGAGTTGGGCCCGCAGGGGTTGCCTTGGCACGAATTGTTCGACGTGGACATCGAAGTGTAAATTGTTGCCTATGAAGCATTAAAAATTGAAACCGGCGGCGTTCGGGACATAGACGCCGCTCGACATACAAAAGCACATCGGCTTTTTCTCGCTCGTGAAAATTGGACACTTTCAGAAATGCGAGGATAAAAGTAGATGTTCACGCTGCTTGTCGGCGTGGGCATGACTTATATCTCGCGTTTCGGGTTGTCCAATACCTCACGAGTGGATATAATGATTATGTCCACGTTTTTTTATTGATGAATAAAACCCGAACGCGCAATGAAAAAAAATGTAAAAAATTTGCTGGCAGGATGTCTGGCGCTGCTGTTTCTCCCGTCTTGTGCCGTAATCAGTACTCCGGTCAATGGATTCAGCGAACAAATGATTGTCTTGAAAGAACACTTCCCCGAACTTTATGACCTCCATTCGCAAGGAAAAATCGTCATCTGGGGCATGTGGCAAAAGGAAAAAAGAGGGGACGAAACGGGCGAAAAAAAGTATTCGGTCGAGTATATTCAAAACTACATTCGCAAGAGCTATTCGGAATAGGTATAAATACCTATATTGAAGCAGAAAAACTCGGCATGGAAATTCCTTTGCCGAGTTTTTTTGTAACTTTGTCTGCAACGAATGGACAACGAAATCGTGAATTTTTCGGACTTTCAAAAATTGCCGTCTCCTTGCTATGTGCTCGATGAGCGGTTGCTCGATGCGAATCTTGCTGCTATCGACCGCGTGCGGCGCGAAACGGGCGTCGAAATCATCGTTGCGCTCAAAGCCTGCGCCATGTGGCGGATTTTTCCCGAACTGGCGAAGCATTCCGACGGTGCTACGGCAAGTTCCGTTGCCGAAGCGCGGCTCGTGGCGGAGGAGTACGGGAAACCAGCGCACACGTATGCACCCGTTTACACCGATGCCGGTTTCGACGAAATCATGCGGTGCAGCGACCACATCACGTTCAACTCGCTGTCGCAGTTCGAGCGGTTCGGTCAGCGGGCGCTGATTAACGGCATTTCGTGCGGGCTGCGCATCAATCCGCAGTATTCGCCGGTCGAAACAGACCTTTATAATCCGTGTGTCGCAGGCTCGCGTTTGGGCGTTACGGCCGAGAAATTGGAGGCGGCGGGCGGTTTGCCCGTCGGCATCGAGGGGCTGCATTTCCACGTGTTGTGCGAATCGCGGCCCGAACACCTCCGGCTGGCTTTAGAAGCAGTAGAACAGCGTTTCGGAAAATACCTCGATGCAGTCGAGTGGCTCAACATGGGCGGCGGGCATTTGATGACCCATGCCGATTACGATTGCGATGAACTGATTGCACTGCTGCGGGAGTTTCGGGCTCGGCATCCGCATTTGCGCTTGATTATGGAGCCCGGAAGTGCGTTCACGTGGCGGACGGGGTATTTGGTTTCGACCGTTGAGGATATTGTGGAAAACGGCGGCGTAACGACCGCTATGCTCGATGTGTCGTTTGCCTGCCACATGCCCGATTGTTTGGAAATGCCCTACAAACCGGCCATTGTCGGGGCGCACGAACCGGCAGCAGGGGAGAAGCGGTGGCGCATGGGCGGCACGAGTTGTTTGGCGGGCGATTATTACGGCGATTGGGCGTTCGACCACGAATTGCAGGTCGGCGAACGCATCGTGTTCGAGGACATGATTCACTACACGATGGTGAAAACCACGATGTTCAACGGCGTGCATCATCCGGCTATCGTCATCGCTCACCGTGACGGGACGACGGAGGTAGTCCGCGAGTTCGGTTACGAGGATTTCAAGAATCGGATGTCGTAGCGTTCCGTGTTTTGCGGGCACGGAAAGGCATTGCTTGCGTAATGGAGCGCAAAAGAAAAAAGAGATTAACTAACAAAACTGAATAAATAAATGGAAAAATTTGTTCCGACGTCTTATACGCTCGAATGCGTCGCTACCGGACGTGAATTTTCCGACGAGGGGTGGACGCTCGAAGACCGCGCTTGCGACACGCCGTCGCTCGTGCGTGCGCGCTATGCGAAAAAACAAATTGAGGTAAAATCTGCCGAATACGGTTTGTATCGTTTCTGCGACTGGCTGCCCGTGCGTCGGATGCTCAAAGGTTCGTCGGCTCCCGTGACCTACAAAAGCAAGCATCTGGCGGAGTATCTCGGTCTTTCCGATTTGTGGATTACGTTCAACGGGTAC
>CAMWYI010000096.1 GCA_947178455.1 uncultured Alistipes sp.
CGATTGGGCGTGAAGCGAAGAGAGTAAGTGCCGGCGGCTGCCGCATCCGATGAGAAAAACCGAAAAAAATAGATCGTTATGAAAACCACTGCATTCACCGAGCATCACATCGCTGCCGGTGCCAAGATGGCCGAGTTCGCGGGCTACAACATGCCTATCGAGTTCACGGGCATCAACGACGAACACATGACCGTACGCAACGGCGCGGGCGTGTTCGATGTCAGCCACATGGGCGAAATTTGGGTCAAGGGCCCCAAAGCGCTCGCCCTGCTGCAACGCATCACGACCAACGACGTCGCGAAGCTCTACGACGGCAAGGTGCAGTACTCGTGCATGCCCAACGGTCGCGGCGGCATCGTCGACGACATCCTCGTCTACCGGTTCGATGCCGAGACCTACATGTTGTGCGTCAATGCCGCCAACATCGACAAGGACTGGGCGCATATCTGCGCCGAGGGCAAGGCGTTCGGCATGGAAGCGGGACACGGCAAGGAGCTTTACAACGCTTCGGACGAAATCTGCCAGCTGGCCGTGCAGGGGCCGTCGGCGATGAAAATCGTGCAGAAAATGTGCACCGAGCCGGTCGAGCAAATGGAGTATTACACGTTCTGCAAGACGAAAGTGGCCGGATGCGATGCCATTTTGTCGATTACGGGTTACACCGGCGCAGGCGGCTGCGAAATCTATGTGGCCAACGAGGAGGGCGAAAAGCTCTGGAAAGCGCTGTGGGAAGCCGGTGCGGAGTACGGATTGAAGAACATCGGGCTGGGTGCCCGCGATACGCTCCGCTTGGAAAAAGGGTTCTGCCTCTATGGCAACGACATCGACGACACGACTTCGCCTATCGAAGCCGGACTGGGGTGGATTACGAAGTTCGTCGAGGGCAAGGAGTTCATCGACCGTGCGGTGCTCGAAAAACAGAAAGCCGAAGGTGTCGGTCGCAAGCTGGTCGGATTCAAGTTGCTCGATCGCGGCGTTCCGCGTCACGGCTATATGCTGGCGACGCCCGAAGGCAAGGAGATGGGCCACGTGACGTCGGGCACGATGTCGCCGTGTCTCAAAGCGGGCATCGGCATGGGTTACGTCGCGGCGGATTACGCCAAGCCCGGCAGCGAAATTGCGGTCGTGATTCGCGACCGGCTCCTGCGAGCCGAAGTGGTCAAAGTACCGTTTGTATAATAAAAAGGGGCGTCGCTGCGGCGACGCCCTCTCTTTTTAGTAGTATTTCACCTCGTGGCCTTCGATTGCCGTCAGCAGGTTGTTCGCTGCCGACGAGGCCCCGATGCGGAACAATTCGGGTGTCAGCCACTCTTTGCCGAGCGTCTCCTCGACAATGGTGTAGTACAGCGCCGCGTCTTCGGGCGTGCGGACGCCGCCGGCCGCCTTGAACCCGACCTTGCGGCCCGTCTTTTCGTAGTAGTCGCGGATGGCCTGACACATGACCAAAGCCGCTTCGGGCGTCGCAGCGACGTCGATTTTACCGGTCGAAGTCTTGACGAAATCGGCTCCGGCGAACATCGAAAGCAGCGAGGCCTTGCGAATCAGCTCGGGCGTTTTCAACGCGCCCGATTCGATGATGACTTTCAGCACGAGTTCTTCGTCCATTTCCGAGCGGATGACCTCCACTTCGTTGGCCGCTTCGTCGTACTCGCCCGTCAGCATCCGGCCCACGTTCAGCACGATGTCCACTTCGTCGGCACCGTTTTCGACGGCCATCGCCACCTCCAAAGCCTTGACTTCCAAGTAGGTCTGCGAAGCCGGAAATCCGCCGGCCACCGACGTGATGCGCATCGGCGTGCCGTCGACCGCCAGACCGACCGTCTCGACGAACGCCGGATAGACGCAAATCGAGGCGACGTTGGGGATGTGCGGATATTTATGATAAAATTCGGCCGCCTTGCGGGCGAACGCCGTGACCGAAGTCGCGGAATCGTTGCACGACAAGGTGGTGAGGTCGATGGTCGAATAGCAGAATTTGTAAACCTCGACGTTGAGGTTGCGTCGGGCCGCTTCGCGCAGACGGGCGACTTCGGCGTCGACTTGTTCCGCGCTCCATGCCGGAGCATATTCGTTCAGACGGTTGGCGTATTCCATAGTACGGAAGGGTGTTGGTAAGTATCGCAAAGATAATGCAAGTCGGGCAGAATGACGCATCATCGGCCGAAAAAAATCGGGAATTGCGGCCGATGTCCTGCGAATTGAATAAAAAACGCTAACTTTGACCTCGTAGAAACGGTCATTCAGTCGTCATGTCGCCATACCATACGCCCGTCCTTTTGGAGCAGTCGGTCGGTTTGTTGAATATCCGACCCGATGGCACCTACGTCGACCTCACGTTCGGTGGAGGCGGCCATTCGCGCCGTATTTTGGAGCTGCTGGGCCCCGACGGACGGCTGTACGGATTCGATCAGGACAGCGACACGCGCGCCAATTGCCCCGACGACCCGCGATTCCATTACGTCGAGAGCAATTTCCGCTTTCTGCGGGGTGCCCTGCGGCTGCGGGGCGTGACGCAGGTCGACGGTATTTTGGCCGATTTGGGGGTTTCGTCGCACCATTTCGATGCGGTGGAGCGCGGTTTCTCGTTTCGGGGCGAAGCGCCGCTCGATATGCGCATGAACCGGCGCGGCGTGCGCACGGCGGCGGATGTGGTCAACGGCGCTTCGGCCGAAGAGCTGACCCGCATCCTGCGCGACTGGGGCGAACTCGACACGTCGTGGAAAGTGGCGAACTGCTTGGTGCGGGCGCGGGAAAAATCGCCGATACGGACGACAGCAGAATTAGTCGATGCTGTAAGACCCTGCACGCCCAAGAAAGACGAAAGCAAATTCCTGACGAAGCTGTTTCAGGCCCTGCGCATCGAGGTCAACGGCGAACTGGAAGCGTTGACGATGGCGTTGGAACAGAGTCTGAAGGTGCTGCGGCCCGGCGGACGGCTGGTCGTAATTTCGTACCATTCGCTCGAAGACCGGCTGGTGAAAAATTTTCTGCGCAGCGGCAACTTCGCGGGCGAGGTCGCGAAGGACTTTTACGGACGGGCCGAAGTGCCGTTCGAGCTCGTGACGCGCAAGGCCGTCGTGCCCGATGCCGACGAACTGCAACGCAATCCGCGTTCGCGGTCGGCCAAACTGCGGGCCGGAACCAAAAAAACGGAATAACCCATGCTGCACGACCACGAATTCGGCCAGCCGACCCCCGAAGAGGAGGCCCTGCAAGCGCAGGACGAAGCGTTCGCCCGCCGCGTCCGCCGCGAGGTGCGGCGCATGGAATCGGGCGAGGCCGACGACGACCTGCGGGCCGACGCGGAGCGCGAAGCCGCCGAAGAAGCCCGGCGCGAAAAAGCCCGCCGCAAGGAGCAGCGCCGCAACGCCAGCACCTTCTGGCAGCTGTTTTCGGGTACGATTCTCGTCCGCGAGGGGGTGTCGCAGTCGTATCCCTACCTGCTGGCCATTGCGGGGATGTTTCTGATAAGCATTTCAGTCGTCTTCCTGTCGTTGCACACCGATATGAAATACATGCGTTTGGAGCGCGAAGTGCAGGTGCTGCGCGAGCGGTCGATTCGGATGCAGGAGCGGCGCTTCCGCTGCACGACCCACTCGGCCGTGACCGAAGAACTGCGCCGGCGCGGCATCGACCTGCGCGACCCCGTCGCCCCGAGCGAACTCATCGACGATTGACCCTGCTATGAGACCCGACGAATCATCGCCCATCAAACGGGATATCCTGCTGCGTGTACGGGGATTGTACGTGCTGTTCATCCTCGCGGGGCTGATTGTCTTCGCACGGCTCGTGTGGGTGCAGTTCATCAGCCGCGAAGTGGCCGACAACGCCGACCGCGTCCACTCCCGCATTTTTATTCAAGAGGCTATCAAGGCGAGGAGGGGCAGTATATTGGCCCGCAACGGCGAACCTTTCGCTACGTCGATTTTCCGCTATCGGGTGGCGTTCGATTTCGGTTCCGAAGGGCTCGATTCGCTCGACACGTTCAACGAGCAGGCCGATTCGCTTGCCAAACTGCTCGCGGCGTTCTTCCGTGACCGTTCGGCCGCCGAGTACGCCCGTTTCTTCCGCCGGCAGCACGCCGCGCATTATCGCCTCGTCCGGCCGCGCGACACGCTCATCGCCCGTTCCGACGGGTGGTTCGGCCGGATGTTCGACCGCATGAAAGGCCGCGAATTCGAGAAACACGTCGCTTACGATACCCTGCGCGACCGCACGCCGGTCTACATCCTCCCGCGCGAAATCGACTACGGCGAGTGGGAGACGCTGCGCACCTATCCGCTGCTCAACTGGAACATGGGGGTGGTCTACCAGCTCGAAGAGTACGACCAGCGCATCTACCCGCAGGGCGAGCTGGCCCGCCGCACGGTGGGCCTGACCGGCGACCGAGGCAACTACGGCATCGAGGAGGCCTATCGCGAGGAGTTGGCCGGTGTCGACGGACAGGCACTGCGCCAGCGCATCGCCCGCCGGTTTTCGGGCCGTGTGCCCGGGCCTGCCTATCAGGAGCCGGTCGACGGCTGCGACGTGGTAACGACCCTCGAACCCGATTTGCAGGACGTGGCCGACAAAGCCCTGCGCACCCAGCTCGCGGCGCAGAACGCCATTTGGGGCACGACCCTCGTCATGGAGGTGCAGACGGGCGAAATCGTGGCGATGGCCAACCTCGGCCGCAATGCCGACGGAAGCTACTCCGAACGCGAAAACTATGCGTTGAGCCGCAGCATGGAACCCGGTTCGACTTTCAAGCTGGCCACGATGCTGGCGCTGCTCGACGATGCCCATTTCTCGCCCGCCACGACCTACGACACCTACGACGGCAAGCCCGTGACGGTGGGCCATGCCGAGAACATCCGCGACGACCACACGGGCGACCGCCTCATCGACTTCCGGCGGGCGGTGGCGATGTCGTCGAACGTCTATTTCGCCAAAGCTGTGTGGGACTGTTACGGCGCGACGGGCCGCAAACAGCAGTACAGCGACTACCTGCACAAGGTGCTGCATCTCGGCGAGACGGTCGGATTGGAACGGCTGGGCGAACGTCCGCCCGAAATCACCACCGACTGGAAAGTGCCCGACCCGGGCGTCATGCTGGTGAAAATGGCCTATGGCTACCGTGTGCGGATGACGCCGATTCAGCTGCTCACGTTCTACAACGCCATTGCCAACGACGGCCGCATGGTCGCGCCGCTCTTGGTGCGCAGCCTGCAACGCAACGGCAAGGAGCAGGAGCGTTTCGACCCGCGCGTCATTGCGTCCTCCATTTGCTCCAAAGAGGCCCTGCACGAAGTGCGCCGCTGCCTGCAAGCGGTTTGCACCGAAGGCACGGCGAGCGCGTTTTTCAGCGACACGACCCGCCTGCGCGTGGCGGCCAAGACCGGCACGGCCCAAATCACCGAAAGCCGATACAGCGACCATTATTTGGGTTCGATGGTGGCCTTTTTTCCGGCCGATGCCCCCCGTTACACGGTGCTGACCGCTATCGAGACGCAGATGCAGCCGGGCAAGACCTACTACGGCGGGCCGTTGGCGGGACCGGTCGTGAGCCGCATGGTCGAGTTCATCCACAATCGCGGGCAGATTCGTCTGTCGCGGGACAAGGGGCCGACGTACTACCCGCAGCGCATCAAGGGGGGCGACATCGCCCGCATGCGCGAGGTGGCCGACGAACTGTCGCCCGAGACGAAGTACGACGCCCGCAAGGGTTGGGGCCGCGCGCAGGTGGATGCACGTTCGTCCGTGACCATACAGAGCATTCCCGCCGACCTGAATAAGATGCCCGACGTGTGCGGCATGGGACTGAAAGACGCCTTGTTCCTGCTCGAAAGCCGCGGCCTGCGCGTCCGTTTCACGGGCGCCGGCACGGTGACGCGCCAAAGCATTCCGGCGGGCGAATCCGTCCGCACCGGTGCAGTGGTCTACATCGAAATGAAAAAGTGAGAAGCGTATGACCGCACTCTTTGAAAATATCATCTTCGGCCCCGTGCAGTCGCGGCGGCTGGGGCTGTCGCTGGGGGTCAATCTGCTGCCCGTAGCGTCGAAACTCTGTTCGTTCGACTGCATCTATTGCGAATGCGGGTGGAATGCCGACCACCCGACCGACGGGCGCCGGTTCAATCGGCGCGAGGACGTCCGCCGACTGCTCGGCGAGACTTTGCGGCGCATGACGTCCGCCGGAACGCCGCCCGATGTCATCACCTTTGCGGGCAACGGCGAACCGACCTTGCACCCCGAGTTCGAGGCCGTTATCGACGACACGCTCGCCCTGCGCGACGAACTGGCCCCGACAGCGAAAGTCTCGGTGCTGACCAACGCCACCCGACTGGGCGACGAAAGTGTCCGGCGGGCCTTGCTGCGGGTCGACAACCCGATTCTGAAACTCGATTCGGCGTTCGATGCCACGGTGCGGCTGCTCAACCGGCCGCAGAACCCCGCTTACATCGTGCGCGGGGTGGTCGAACAGATGCGCCGGTTCGACGGACGGATGATTTTGCAGACGATGTTTCTGCGGGGGACGTGCGACGGTGCGGCGGTCGACAACACGACCGAAACGGAGGTCGCGGCATGGCTGGCTTTGGTCGACGAGATTCGGCCGCGTCGGGTCATGGTCTATTCGCTCGACCGCGACACGCCTTGTCCGACGCTCGAAAAAGTGCCGCGCGAAGAGTTGCAGCGCATTGCTGCCCGCGTCGAAGCGCTCGGCATCGCCTGCTCCGTCGCGTAAGGAGGATTATTTTTCGGTCAGCGCATCGCGCAGCAGCCCGATAGCGAACGCCGAAGCGCGGTCGATGATTTGGCCGCGGTCGGTGCCGCACTGTTTGCAGACGGCGACCGTGTGCGTCGGGGTGGCGACGGCGAACCACACCGTGCCGACCGGTTTTTCGGGCGAACCGCCCGTCGGACCGGCGATGCCGGTCGTGGCTATGGCATAATCGGCGCCCGAAATGCGACGGGCCCCTTCGGCCATTTGTCGTGCGAC
>CAMWYI010000097.1 GCA_947178455.1 uncultured Alistipes sp.
TCGGGAACGAATAAATCAGGAAATCGGGCAGTCGGCGATACCATGCAAGGTCGAAGAAATCGACGCCCGTCAAACGCGACAACACGAACGGAATGTAGACGAACGAGACGAGATTGGCCTCGAAATAGCTGTTTCCGTCGTGCCAGCCGCCGTCGTCGCCGCCCAAAATCGGGAAGCGCGCACACCACACTTCGTAGCCGTAGCGCATCCATTTCGCGGCATCGGGCAGGTCGCCCGCCGTAGCGATTGCCACGAAGAAAAAGTTGCGGAACGTGTGCTGCCAGACATGATTGTCCATCGAATGCACCTCGAAATCGCGGAGGTAATGGCGGTAGAAATGTTCGCCCCGCACGCGGACAGATTCGAGCACGGCAATCCGTTGTTCGGGGGTCATGAAGTCGCCGACCGCATCGTAAGCCACCGCCAGCCCGTGCATAATGGCCGAACGATTGAAATCCTCCGACGTAGCATCGCTGTCGACCGGCAGTGCAGCGGCATGCAGCGCATGTTTGACGGCAGCGCGGGCGAAACACTCCTCACCGGTCAGCAGATAGGCAATCGAGAAATCGACGGCCGGTTTGGTGACGACCTCCCCGAATTTGTGGTACATGAAGTTGATCATCGACCGTTTCTGATAGGCCGACATGCCGGTCGTATCGCGCGGACGGGTCGGGGCGACGGGCACCACCGGTTTGTCCAAATCGGCGCGGGCACGGCGCACCAATCCGCGTGCTTCGGGGTTGCGGAGTGCACGTTCGCGGAAAGCGGCGAGGCTATCCCGCTGCACGTAAAGTCGCGGATGCGGCATCGCGGCGAGACGGACGGCCAACTCGTCGCCCGAAGGCGTGACGAAGCGGCGCGCCGAATCGGTCACGACGAATTCGTGCACCTCCGAACAAGTCGCAGGCGCATTTTTGGGGCAGGTCGTCACACGCCAGTAATAGCGACCGGTAGCCAACGCCTCGTGGGGCGTATAAGCAGCCCACTCCTGCTCGGAACGCCGCGTCCGGTCGGCCGGAAAATCGGGCGCGTCGGACCATTCGACCACGTAATGCCCGACCTCATTCTTGTCGCCCGCCGGCCACAACAGCGCCGGAGGATTCTGTCGCACGGCGATGCCCTGCGACGGAGTAGCCCATTCGCAATAGCGCGGCCGAAGCGACACGCGGTCGGGATGTTGTTCGGCCGAAAAAGGCTGTGCAGCGGCCACCGCCGTCCAAAGCGATGCCGCGAGGAGAATCAATCGTTTCATGCGCGTTCTTTTCGGAAAAGTTCGGAAAGGCGCACGTGTCGGTTGACGACCAACGGCCGCGCCCAAAAAGCAATGCTGACGATATAGAGAATGGTCGCACAGACGAACAATAAGGCAGCCCGCAAACCGACCCAGTCGCCCAACCACCCCACCACGAGCGGCCCGACGGCTCCGCCGGCGATGCCGGTGCAAAGGATTCCGGCGAACGAACCGTGATAACGTTCGACGGAGTTCAACGCGGTGGACATGATGATAGAGAACATCACCGAAATGGAGAACCCGACAGCCGGAAACGCCGCCACGGAGAGCCGTGCGCTGCCGAACAACGCCGCCGACAACGAAGCGAGCGCCAACAGGCCCGAAACTTTGAGCACCTGCCGGGCATCCCACAGCCGCAAGGCAATCAGTCCGATCAGGCAGCCGACGGACATATATCCCCAGAAGCGGCCGACGACCGGTGCCCCGACCCACTGCGGGTCGAGCCCGTGATACTGCCGCAGAAATTCGGAAATCCAGTTGGCGACGCCCTGTTCCGAAGCCGTATAAGCCAACATACCCAAGAAAAAGAGGTAGACGTACTTGTTGCGCAACAACTCTTTGTAGGAATGCAGGCCGCCGCTGCATTCCTCCTCCCGCAACTCGATGCGCGGAAAGCGCACGCACAGCACGACGATAAGCACGGCCACGAGCACGAAGGCGAACAACCAGTAGAGCGAAGCCCAAGGCAGATCGGCAGGCGTCAGACGCTGCAACAACCCAACGAATCCGGTCTGTTCGTTCCCCGACGTCAGACGTTCGACCAGTCCGGCGTAGACGAACGGACTGACGAACGACGCGGCACCGAAAACCAACTGTCCCAAAACGGAGAAGAACGCGAAATTCTCCTCACCGCCCGCCACACGCGTAAGCGGGTTGATCGTAGTCTGCAACATGGCCATGCCCAGCCCGATGGTAAACGACGAAGCGAGCAGCACGGGGAAAGTCGGCATCCAAGCGAAAAGCAACGACCCGACGAGCGGCAACGCGAATCCGATTGCAAGCACCGTTTTCTGACTGAAACGCTCGATCATCAGACCGGCGGGAATCGACATGATGCCGTAAGCCAAGAAGAACGACATCGGAATGAAGCCCGCCAGCGTGAGATGCGTCAGGCGGAAATTATCGATAATATCGGGAATCAACGGCCCGATGATGTTCGTGATGAACGAAATCACGAACCAGAAGCCCATGATGAGGGCTACGATAGCATAACTGCGTTGTTTCATGCGTGCGAATTTTCGTAAAGAAACAGACCGGCGGCCCCCAGACAACCGGCACGGTTGCCCAGTGCGGCGGCAACCAACTGCGTATCGGCAGCACAGACGGGCATGGCGTAGCGTTCGACCTTGCAGCGCAAGGCGCCGAAATAGAAATCGCCCGCTTCGGAGATGCCTCCGCCCACGACCACCCGCTGGGGTGCAAAAAGATTAATCATCGACGCGATGCCGTGCGCAAGGTAATCCCAATGCTCCTCCATTGCCTGCACGGCGGCCGCTTCGCCCCGCAAATAGGCATCGACCACGACACGGCCGTCGGCCTCGCCGTCGCCGAGACCGGCCAGCACACAATACCGCCGCACGAGCGCGGAAGTCGAAGCGTAATGCTCCAAACATCCCACGCTTCCGCAGGCGCACGGCTCGCCGTCACTGCGAACGGTGATGTGCCCCATCTCCATGCCGCGATTGCGATAACCGCGATAGAGCAGACCGTCGACCAGCACGCCGCAACCGATGCCCGTGCCGACGGTAACGAACACCACATCGGTCGCACCCTGCGCCGCACCGAACAACGATTCGCCCAAAGCCATCATGTTGGCGTCGTTGCTGGCCCGCACGGGCAATCCCGCGACGGATTCGATTCGCTCGGCCAACGGGAGGTTCTCCCACTCGGGGATGTTCTCCGCCCCGCCGAGCACCGTCCGGCCGTCGGACGAAACGATGCCGGGCGTGCCGATGCCGATACCCTCCAACGCGAGCGACTGCCCTGCGGCGAACTCCCGACAAAGCGCCGCACCGCGCGACAACTGCGCGAGCACCGCCTCGGCCCCCTTGTCGGCACACGTAGGCAACTGCCCGCTGAAAAGCGATGCACCGCTTTCGTCGACTACGGCGTACTTCACCGAAGTGCCGCCGAGGTCCATGCCTATGGCCTGCTTCATGGCTATGCCCGCTCGACCCAAATCGGCGTGCACCAGCCCCACTGACCGTCGCGCTGACGCACACGCACGTAATAGTAATCGGTATCGCGTTCGGCACGGTCGTCGACCATGTAATGGCCCACCGTGAAGCCCGACACGGGCACGGCCCGCTCGAATTGGACAGCCTCCGAAAGCCACCCGCGCAGGAAGTGCGCGCGAGCACCGGCGAGCAGTTCGTCGAGCGTATGTTCGTAAGTATGGCCGTTGAACTCGGCGACGATGCGGCCGCTGCGGGGCATCTCGACGTCGAAAATCACGCCCTGCATGGCCGGTGTCATGACATTGGGATTTTTCGACGAATACATGTCCAGCACCGCCTGCCGGTCGTCGCGTTCGAGCACGCGGTTGACGCGCGTGCGGAAAGCCGTTTCGCCGGGCTGCGGCGAGGTGAATGCCGCTCCTCGGAAGCAGGTCTGCAAATCGTCGATACGTCCTTCGGACAACCGCACGCGGCCCGACCAGTGGACGTACTCCTCCTCGCGGTTCCAGCCGAAGTTGATTTTCAGTTTGGCGCGAATCACCTCGTCGTCGGGCACGACGGTACGATGCGGCGCACCCAAGCGGGCGACGCACTCGCCGTTCTTGATGATGTCGACGTAATCGAGCTGGTTCTGCGTTTCGACATTGAGATAGATTTCGCGTTTGCCGCCGCTGACAACCTCGCCCGGCAAGGCACCGTTGATGCGGAAGTCGATTTTGATTTTGTCGCCCGTGACACCGCACACGCGACGGTCGCCCATCGCTTTCCACAAAGCATCGCGGTCGAGCGACTCGGCATAGACGCCGATACGGCCGTCGCCGTAGCTGCCCGGATAACCGGCATGCTGGTCTGTCGAGCACATCAGACCGAATTTGTGGCCCTGCTCCAAGCCGTAGAGAATCGAACCCTCCCACGTCCGAGGCCCCATGTCGTGCAGGTAGTTGTAATCGCCCGAATCGCTCTCGGCCAATCCGTGCCGCGAGAACATCTCGACGAACGGAGCCTGCCGGCTCTCGCGGAAAGCCTCCCAGTTGTATCCGCGGAAGCCGTTGATGTATCCCATGTGGTGGGGCGTCACGTAGGCGTCGTATTTTTCGAGTTTTTGTTTGAGGTCGGGCACCGACGTGCACTCCACCAGCGGCGCGTCGAACGTGCGGAACAGCGCCACGTGGTCGCCGTGCTCCATGCTGTGGCACTCGTACGAGGGGAACGTCACGAAGCGGCCGGGACGGTCGGCGGCCTTCATCGCGCGCAGATACTTCTCGTATCCGCCGCGCCGCAACCGTTTGAAGGCTTCGGTGTGGTAGCCGATGACCCAGTTCAGGCGCGGGTCGTTCGCCCCCGGGATGTCGGGCCACAAGGCGTGCGGCGTGACCGAAGCGAAGTCGAGCTGCTGCTCGGCGGCAGCCAGCGCATCGGCGAGGTCGCCGTGTCCGTAGGTCACGTTGCAATGGTTGTGCACGTCGCCCCAAAAGACTTTCAAGTCGCGAAGCGACGGAAAACCATTTTTGAGGTAATCGGGCAACCGGTCGTTGTTGCCTGCGAAGGTCGTACAACCCGGAATGGCACTCACGGCCGCAAGCCCCAGCAGGCTCCAGCCCGAAGTTTTCAGAAATTCACGTCTATCCATAAAAGTATCGAGTTTCGTTAGTTTCACAATTTGTCGGCTCCGAGGAAAAACTCCTGTTCACGTTCGCAAGCGTCGGTATCGCCGCACTCGCGCTGCAAGGCTTCGAGGCGGGCTTGCAAATCGGCCCGCACAACCGCATAATCGGGGTCGTCGTAAACATTGCGCATCTCGCGCGGGTCTTTTTTCAAGTCGTACAACTCCCACTCGTCCACGTCGTTGTAGAAATGGATGAGTTTGTAATCGGCCGTCCGCACGCCATAGTGGCGTTTGACCGAATGCCACGACGGGTATTCGTAATAGTGGTAATAAACGCCCGTGCGCCAGTCGTCGGGCACGGCGCCGCCCGAAGTCAACACACCGCGCAACGAACGGCCCTGCATGTCGGCCGGAACATCGAGACCGGCCATGTCGACGAACGTCGGAGCCAAGTCGATGTTCATGGCCAGCGCGTGCGTGCGCGTACCGGCCTTAATCGCGCGAGGATAGCGCACCAGCAGAGGCGTCCGCTGGCACTCCTCGTACATGAAACGCTTGTCGAACCAACCGTGCTCGCCGAGAAAGAAGCCCTGATCGGAAGTATAGACGATGATGGTGTTGTCCAACTCGCCGATGCGTTCCAAGTAGTCGAGCAGCCGGCCGACGTTCTCGTCGACGCCGCGAATGACGGCGCAATAATCCTTCATGTACTGCTGATATTTCCAGCGCACGAGCTCGTCGGACGAAAGTTTGTCCTTGATGCGCCGCCACTCGGCGATGCGCGGAGCGTAGGCCTCGTCCCAGCGGGCCCGTTCTTCGGGCGACATGCGGTTGTAAGCTGCCTGATACTGCATGACACTGCTGCGCCAATCGTTGGCACGCTTCACGTCATCCTTGTTGGCATCGCCCGAAGCGTCGAGTTCATAGGAGCGCGCCAGTTCGTCGGGAGACATCAGTTTGAGGTCCCATTCGGGCCACATGTCGCGGCCGATTTCCATCGCCTGCTCGCGGGCCGCACGGCCGCGTCCCGTGTAATCGTCCAACAGATTGGCCGGTTCGGGGAACACGCGGTCGTCGTTGATGCCCAAATGACGCTGGGCGGGCATCCAGTTGCGGTGCGGTGCCTTATGGTAATAGAGCATGGCGAACGGACGGTCGGGGTCGCGGTGTTCGAGGAAGTCAATAGCCTTGTCGGTGATGATGTCCGTCACATAGCCCGGCACGGTGATTTCGGTGCCGTTCTCGACGAACAACGGCGAATAATACTCGCCCTGCCCCACCAACACGCTCCAAAAGTCGAAGCCCTGCGGCGCGGAATTGAGGTGCCATTTGCCGATCATGGCCGTCTGATAGCCCGCATCGTGCAACACTTTGGGAAAAGTCTGCTGGTCGCCGTCGAACGTGCGCGAATTGTCGGTGAACCCGTTGACATGGCTGTATTTGCCCGTCAGGATGCAAGCCCGCGACGGACCCGAAATGGCGTTGGAAACGTAGCAGTTCTCAAAAAGCATTCCCTCGCGGGCGAGTCGGTCAAGATTGGGCGTTTCGACCAGCAGGCTGACATAGGCTGTCTCTGATACACAGCT
>CAMWYI010000098.1 GCA_947178455.1 uncultured Alistipes sp.
CTCAATTTCCCGCCCGAACACCCCGCCCGCGACATGCAGGACACCTTTTTCATCGAGAAAGACCCCGACATCCTGTTGCGGACGCACACTTCGTCGATTCAGGTGCGCATGATGGAGCATCAGAAACCGCCTATCCGCGTCATCTGTCCGGGCCGCGTCTTCCGCAACGAGGCTATTTCCTATCGCGCGCACTGCATTTTTCATCAAATCGAGGGGCTTTATATCGACGAGGGAGTATCGTTCGCCGACCTGAAACAATCGCTGCTCTACTTTGCCAAAGAGATTTTCGGCGAGCAAACGGCTATCCGCATGCGTCCCTCCTACTTTCCGTTCACCGAACCGTCGGCGGAGGTCGACGTGTCGTGCAACCTCTGCGGCGGCAAGGGGTGCGCCGTATGCAAGGGCACGGGCTGGCTCGAAATCATGGGCTGCGGCATGGTCGACCCCAATGTGCTGTCGGCCAACGGCATAGACCCCCAAAAGTATTCGGGCTTCGCGTTCGGCATGGGTATTGAACGCATTGCGATGCTGAAATACGGCGTGAAAGACCTGCGACTCTATTTCGAAAACGACGTCCGCTTCCTCCGCCAATTTTCATTAGCGCAATAGACCGTCGGGAAGTTTTCAGGGTGGTTCCTGCGCCCCGCCCGCTTAAGAAGCGGGATTTAAGCGCTACGGGCGGTTTGGCGGCTTCGGGAGGTTGGGATGCGCTCTGCCCCTTTTAATAAATTGCGGCCTTTCAGGCCGCGTGGGCCGAAGCCTTAGCCCGCGAAGGCCCGCCGTTGGCGTTCTTCGCAGTCTCCGACCCGCCCGTTTAAGAATCGGGTTTTAAGCGCGACCGTTGGTTTCGGTGTTTCCGCCGGTTGTGGTCGTACTACCCTTAATAAAAATATGCGGCTCTACGAGCCGCAGTTATAAAGCGGCGATGGTGCAGTAACCTCGCGAAGCCGGACGACCGTCCGCCGCGCTAATAAAAAAATGAAAAAATTTGCGGTCATATTGCTTTCGGGGATGCTCTTTTCTTCGGCTTTCGTCGCCGGGAAAGGGCCGCAAACGTCGTTGCCTGCGCCCGATGCCGATTGGCCCGATTCGCTGTACAGCGTGTGGTATTATACCGAGGGGCTGAAACGCAACGTCATTTCGGGCGATACCGCGCAGGCCCGACGCTTGTTGCTCGAAGCCGTCCGCCTCGATTCGGCCTATGCTCCCGCTTACTTCGCGCTGGCGTCCGAACGGCTGGCCGCGTCGCCCGACGAAGCGGTCGAAATGGCCCGTCGCGCTTGGCTGCTGGACACGGCGAATCTGTGGTATGAACGCAATTACGGACGGATGCTTCTGTCGGCTTCGCGTTTTCCCGAAGCGTTGGAGCGGTACCGCCGCTTGATTGAAAAAGATTCCGAAGACCCCGACAATTACCGTCTGCTGGCCGCTTTGTACGAGTTGCAGCGCAACCCCTACATGGCCCTTGCGACGCTCGATACAGCCGAAATGCGTTTCGGTCGCATCCCCTATTTGAGCGCCATGAAACGGCGGCTGCTCATCGCCACCGGCCAGCTTGACAAGGCCATTGCCGAGACCCGCACTGCCGCCGAAGAGGCTCCCTACGAGTCGGAACACCGCATCGTGCTGGCCGGTCTGTACGGACTGGCCAAAAAGGATTCGCTCGCGCTGGCCGAGTACGCCGCCGTGCTGGCAGCCGATTCGACCGATGTCGCCGCGCTGATTTCGCTGTCGGATTTCTACAACGACCGGCGCGATTACCGTTCGCTGCTCACGGTCAACCAGCGGATTTTCCAGTCCGACGCCCTGCCGCTCGACGAGAAAGTCAAACGTTTCGGGATTTTCACCTCCGACAACCGCTTCTACCGCGAATACTATCCGCAAATCAACGCGCTGGCAGCGACGCTCGCCGTCCGGTATCCGCACGACCCGCAGGTCGTCGAGCTTTATGCCCAGCACCTCATGCGTTCGGGCGAGTTGGAGCAGGCGTTGGCCTTGTACAAACTCCACGCAGACGACGTTCCGCCACAGGAATCTTATTACAAGTGGATTATCGACATCGAGAGCTACCTCCAACGTCCCGATTCGGTCGACCGTTACGTCGAACGGGCTTTGCAGCGGTTCCCCGACCGGGCCGATTTCCACATCGCCAAGGGCAACGTCCACATCTACGCCGGCCGGCCCGACGAGGCTATCCGTATCTACCGGCAGTCGTTGCGTTATGCCGACAGCGATTCGTTGCGCGGGGCCATTTGGGGGTTGGTCGGCGATGCTCACCACCAGACCGCCGAAGCCGTGCGGAAACAGGCTGCCGCGAGCGGCACGACCGATGCGCCGCGCATGCGTGCGGCCGTTCGCAAGGCCATGAAATCGTGTTATGCCGCCTACGACCGCAGCCTGCGTTACGAGGCCGACAATGCGTTGGTGCTCAACAATTACGCCTATTTTCTTGCGCTCGACAGCGCGCACCTCGACCGTGCGCTGGCGATGTCCGAACGCGCCGTTGCGTTGACCGACAACAACCCCACCTATTTGGACACGCAGGCGTGGGTGTTGTTCCGCTTGGGGCGCATCGACGAGGCCAAACGAATCATGCGCCACGCCATTGCATTGGACGCGCGCGGGAGTGCCGAACTGCTCGTCCATTACGGCGACATCCTCCACGCTGCGGGCGAAAACTTCTTGGCCGAAACCTACTGGCGCAAGGCCCTCGAAAAAGGTTACGATGCCGACTCGATAGCCCGCCGTATCACCCGTATGAAAGAAAACCGCTAACCTCTCCCCCTGCTTTGCCGATGAAACCGCGCCGTTTGCTATCCCTGCTTCCGTTCGTCCTGTTGTTCGCCGTCGTTCCTGCCGTCGTGGCGCAGAACGACCGCAAAATCGCCTTGCAGAAGCAGGCTATCGCCAATTTGGAACGCAAAATCGCCGAAGAAGAGCAGCAAATCGCCAAACTCCGTGCGGGGCAGAAAAACACGCAGGAGCAGGTCGAACGGTTGAGCCGCAACCTCGAAAACCGCAACCAGCTGCTTGCCGAGACCGAAGTACAGGCACGCGGATTACGCCGCGAACTGGCCCGCACGGACAGCGTGTCGGGCGACCTGAAACGTCAGCTGGACCTCCACCGCGAACAATACGCCGAGATGGTGCGCGACGCCTATCGCAACCACCGGCACCACAATTACCTGATTTATATCTTTTCGTCGCGGAATTTTCGGGACATCGCCCGCCGCATCGTCACGCTGCGCGAAATGGCCGAAGCCCGCGAGCGCAAAATGACCGAAATCGCGTCGCTCGACAAGCAAGTGCAGCACCAGAAAACGCAGCTCGAACGGCGCAAAAAATCGGTCGATTCCGTCTCGCAGCAGCTTCGCAACCAGCGGGCGGCGTTGGAACGCGACGCCCGCGACGCACGGCTGGCGCTGCGTCAGATGTCGACCCGCGAAAAGGCGGCCCTCCAACGCAAAATGTCGCAGCAGGAGCAGCTGCAAACGGCTATCGAAACGCTGCGCAAACTGACGAAAGGCAACAAGGCGGGTGCTTCGTTTTCGGCCAAGACTTCGGGCCTGCGCCTGCCGGTGGTGGGCGGAACCGTGAAACGCTACAAGGAGAACATGGCCGAAATCGTGGGCCCGCGCAACGCGAAAGTGCAATCCATCTACGAAGGCAAGGTGGTCGATGTCAAGCAAAACCGCATCACGGGCAAATACGAGGTCTACGTCGCGCACGGCGAGTACATCACGACCTACTCCAATCTCTCGTCGACGGTCGTGGCAAAGGGGAGCGTCGTTCCGCGCAACGGGGTGTTGGGTACGATCGGTTCGGCCATGAATATCCGCACGATGGAGACCGAATACAAAATCGTCTTCGGCATCTACCCACCCGACCCCAACAAAAAAATGCTCGCCGCCGACTGCTTCAAACCCCGTTAAGAACGGGGTTTTATTAGCGCTACGGGCTGTCAGTTGGTTTCCGACGGTTGGAAGCGCTCTGACCGTTTGTTTGCGGCTCTATGAGCCGCGCGGGCCGCAGCCTCCGCCAGCGGAGGCCCGCTCGTAAACTCGCGACCTCCGCAGTCTTCGACCCGCGGCGTTAAGAACGCCGTTTTAAGCGCGATAGACGGTCGGCGGGCATCGCACGGTTCCTGCGCCGTCGTGGTAGAAAATAAATTTGTATTTCTGCTTGATTTTTCCTACTTTTGTAAAAACATATTGAAAGCGCATCGGCTTTTCTTCTTTAACCGAAACTTGGACAATTTCGACGCGAAGAAGGATTCAAGTTGATGCTCACGCTGTTTTTAGGCGTGGGCATTTCTTCAATCTTCTTTGCGGGCAGTCCAAGGCCTCGGTTAAGGGTTGAGTGATTTGCCCGCTTTTTTATGCCCATACACGCATAAAGCCGAATCTGCGGAGAATACGTCTAACCTTTTCGCGTCATTCTGATTATCGAGCCGATAATTGCTTCGCCTGAATGACTGAAATTGGTTCTCCGTCGGATTCGGCCTCTTTTTGGTGGTAAAAGGTTCCCCAAACCACATGTTATTAAAACGACGAGAGCGCTTCCCACCGTCGGAAACCAACTGACAGCCCGTAGCGCTTAAAACGGCGTTCTTAACGCCGCGGCGACTGCTTCGGCGACGCGTTCGCCGTCCAGTGCGGCCGAGATGATTCCGCCTGCATAACCCGCGCCCTCGCCGGTCGGAAAGAGCCCCTCTATGTCGGGGTGCATCAAGGTCGCAGGGTCGCGCGGAATGCGTACCGGCGTCGAGGTGCGCGATTCGACCCCCACGACCACCGCCTCGTTTGTCACGAATCCCCGCATCCGTCGGCCGAACGTTTCGAGCCCTCGCCGCAGGCCGTCGGCTATGAATCGCGGCAGCCATTCGTCGAGCCGCGACGGCGTAATGCCCGGAATATACGAAGTCGAGGGCAGCGTGCAGCTCGCACGTCCCGCCACGAAATCCGCGACCCGTTGGGCCGGTGCGATTTGGCGGTCGCCGCCGTGCCGACGGGCCAGTTCTTCGAGTTGTTGTTGGAACCGAAGCCCCGCCAGCTCGCCCCATTGGGCCCGCAGGTGCTCGAAATCGGACAGCCGCACTTCGGTCACCAGCCCCGAGTTGGCATAGGGCGACGTGCGGCCGCTCGGCGACATGCCGTTGACGACCGACTGGGCCGCATCGGTCATGGCCGGCACGATGAATCCGCCCGGACACATGCAGAACGAATAGACGCCGCGTCCGTTTTGCTGGCTGACGAGCGAATAGGCGGCGGCAGGCAGGTATTCGCCGCGTTCGTCGCAGTGGTATTGGATGCGGTCGATGAGTGCTTGCGGATGCTCGATGCGCACGCCCATTGCAAAAGGTTTGGCTTCGAGCCGCACGCCGCGACGGTGGAGCAGCTCGTAGATGTCGCGGGCCGAGTGCCCCGTAGCGAGCACGACGGCCGCTCCCTCGATGCGTTCGTCGCCGCACTGCACGCCCCGTATCCGACCGTCGCGCAGGAGGAGGTCGGTCACTTTGCGCTCGAAAAGCACCTCCCCGCCGGCATCGGTAATCGTCCGGCAGATACGGGCGATGATGTAAGGCAGTTTGTCGGTGCCGATGTGCGGGTGAGCTTCGTAGAGGATTTCGGGTGCCGCGCCGTGAAAAACCAGCGTTTGCAGGGCGCGGTTGTAGTCGCCGCGCTTCTTGCTGCGGGTAAAAAGTTTGCCGTCGGAAAAGGTGCCTGCGCCTCCCTCGCCGAACGCATAGTTGGATTCGGGGTCGACGTCGCCGTTGCGGTTGATGCGGGCGATGTCGACTTTGCGGGCCGACACCTCGCGTCCGCGTTCGAGCAGAATGGGCCGGTAGCCCAGTTCGATGAGCCGCAGGGCGGCGAAAAGTCCCGCCGGGCCCGACCCGACGACCACCACTTCGGTGCGGTGTGCGACATCGGGATAGTCGAAATGCACTGGCGCGGGCTGCGGTTCGCGGTCAACGTAGATTTCGAGCGACAGATTGACTTTGGGTTGCCGTTGGCGGGCGTCTATCGAGCGTTTCACGACCCGCACGAACGCGATTTCGTCCTCGCGAATGCCCAGTGTGCGGGCTGCGAGTGCCGTGCGATAGGAGACATCGGCGGCCTGTTTGGGCGTGAGGACGAGGGTGACGGTTCGGGGCATGGGTCGTGGAGTATCGAAAAACGCGATTATCGGCTTTTATTTTGCAAGATGCAGTGCGGAGTAGCGATTCGGTCAGAAATGCGCTGAAATCGCCGCAAAATTAATAAAAACGGGGCAAAGCGGGCGCATTCGTCCCGTTTTTTTCGGACACATGCCGAGCGATGCGGCTTTTTTGTTAATTTTATGCCGTGAAAAAAGAGGTTTTGTTATTGACCGGTGCCGGTCAGATCGGCATGGCAATCGCTCGTCGCATGGGCTATGGGCGGAAAATCGTGGTTGGCGACCACCGGATGGCCAATGCCGAAACCGTTGCGGCGACGATGAACCGAGCGGGATTCGACGTCGTGGCGGTCGAAATGGATTTGGCTTCGCGCGAATCCGTCCTGCAG
>CAMWYI010000099.1 GCA_947178455.1 uncultured Alistipes sp.
AGCCTTATGTCGGATTGGGATTCGGTCGCCCGATTCCGCGTCGGCGAGTGGGATTTCGGGTCGAGTTGGGAGCTCTTTTTCACGGCAGACCCAAAGTCGTTTCTGATAATTTGTTGGAAGAAAATCTCAATGAATTGAATGACGTGAACAAATTCTTGAAAAACTTCAATGTCTATCCGCAACTCAATTTTCAGGTGACGGTTCGGCTACTGAAGAATAAGACTAAATAAAATCTGCCATGTCATTATAATGCGACAGATGCAAGATGAAAAGTTAAAATATCCAAAGAATGAAAAAGCTAATTGTATGTATGATTGTCATGATCCTAATGATAGGATGTAATCATAAGAATAATTCCGATAACTATGAAAAGGTATGGCCTATGTTTGGTTTGCGAAAAAACTGGGAGCTGAATTTAGCTGTCGGAGTAGGAAGTATGTATAATTGGACAATTGATGCAAGGCCAGAGTATATTCGGTGTATTGGTAATCATATTCATGAGATAAATTTTTGGGGCGTAGTTTGGGATGAGATATTTTTCTGTGCTGATAATGGAGTCGTTACGCATATAATATTACTGAAACATGAGAATATCACAAAAGATACCTATTTCCATTTAAAGAAAAACATGATAAAAGAATACGGAGATGCAGATATAACAGAAGGCCCCACTGGTTGTGTATGTTCAAATGATACAACTCATGGTGAATTGATATTTAACACAAATGGATACGTATTAACACTCTATTAATTAAAATCAAGGGAATTAAAAGGCCGAAATGCTGAAATAGGACAATATGTATTTCTTTATTATACACGTAAACATCTTAAAACGACCGCAATTGAAATGGACAAACTAAAAAATATGAAGAAAAGTAAATGGCTGTTTCTGTTTTATTGAGAAAAAGAAGTTTTGCATTTAGCGAAACTTCTTTTCTTGTTAAAATAGTATAGGTGCGGGATGGACCGATTGCGGAGTTGCCGGATGCAGATGAATCAGCCGTCGACCTTGCAAAAGCGCCTTTTCGACCGTGTAGCGTGTGCCGCCGGGCGAGCCGTCGTACCATGTTATCAGCGTAGCGGCATGGTCGACCAAATAGTTGTTTCGCACGGCATATACCCCACTGTTGTAGGTTTCGGACAATACGATTGTTTCGTCGGCTTCGGCGCAGATTCGGTCGAAGCGTGCTCGGTCGGTCGCGGAAAAACGCTGCTGTTGGCCGCGAAACGGAATAACGGCGACCAAACGGATGCCAGGCAATGATTTACGGCAATCCAACACCGCTTCCGCTGCAGCCAAGTCGAAGCCTACGGCCATACCGCTCAAAAAAGAGCGTATGCCGGAGTCGTACAACGCCCGAATGGTGCGGCGCAGCGTCTCGTCGGCTTCGTGACGGTATGTGCGGTGTCCGGTGAAGGCTGCGGATGTCGTCGGCAGGGAAGTCATTGGCGCAAAGATAGGAATTTCTGGCGCGGACTTTGCACTTTTCGGAACGGATTTCAAAAAATACATAGCCATTATGAAACACACAGGTATTGTCGTTGCATCGCTTCTCGGCGGTGCGTTGATCGGTTCGGCGATTGCCGTGCTTTTTACGCCCCATTCGGGCCCGGAATTGCGCCGCCGCATTCGGGATTTCGTCGATGACGAGATGGACAAGATGAAAGAGGAGTTCGAGCGCATGCGTTGCAAATGCGACGAACACGGCCACTGCGATTGCGAGAACTAAACGATTCGCGTCCATTCGCTTATGACCAAGCGCCAATCGTCCGCCGGTAGATTGATTTTATCGTTGTCGTTATTCTTCGTGGCAGCCGGAATGGCCTTCGTGTTGTTGGTTGTGTCGGCTGTCGCGGGATTGACGATTTGGATGGATTCGTTCGCGCTCGCGGCTTTGACGTTCGGCGGATTGCTTGTCATAGTCGCTGCGGCGATTTATTTCGTATTCATACGGAAGCCGGTGGCCGCCATTTACGGGCAGGTCGAGCGGGCTTTCCGCGTGGTACGCATCGCCAAAAACACTTGCGAGTGGATTGTGGACAAATTGCTTTGGATATGGGCAATCGGGCAGTCGTTCCGTTCGGGACAGAAACAGGCATCCGAATTGTAGCGGATTTTTTCCTCTTGTAGAAAAAATAGCAGCCGTATCGGAAAAACCGATACGGCTGCTTGCTTTTTTGTGAAAGTTCAAAAGAGCGGAAGACGGGACTCGAACCCGCGACCCTCAGCTTGGGAAGCTGATGCTCTACCAACTGAGCTACTTCCGCATAACGATGCACAAAGGTACATCGCTTTTTTGAATTTTCAAGTTTTGGCGGGATTTTTATTGTCCCAGTTGTGAAATTGTCGCGTCAAGGTACCGTCAATCCATTTTCAGCACGGCGAGGAATGCCGACTGGGGGACTTGGACGTTGCCGATTTGACGCATGCGTTTTTTGCCTTTCTTCTGTTTTTCAAGCAGTTTGCGTTTGCGCGAGATGTCGCCGCCGTAACACTTGGCTGTGACGTCCTTACGCACGGCTTTGACGGTTTCGCGAGCGATGATTTTCGCCCCGATAGCCGCCTGAATGGCGATGTCGAACTGCTGGCGCGGAATCAACTCTTTGAGTTTTTCGCACATTTTGCGCCCGAAATCGTAGGCGTGGTCGGCGTAAATGAGCGACGAAAGCGCATCGACCGGCTCGCCGTTGAGCAGTACATCGAGTTTGACCAGTTTCGAGGGCTGGAACCCCGTGCGGTGGTAATCGAACGATGCGTAACCTTTGGAGATGCTTTTCAGTTTGTCGTAAAAATCGAAGACGATTTCGGACAGCGGCATATCGAAATTGATTTCTACGCGGTCTTGCGTGATGAACGTTTGGTTTTTCATCGTGCCGCGCTTGTCGATGCACAGTTTGATGACATTGCCCAAAAAATCGGTCTTGGTGATGATTTGCGCCAAAATGTAGGGTTCCTCGATTTTGGCGATTTTCGTCACTTCGGGCAGGCCGGACGGGTTGTGCACCTCCAACTCCTCGCCCTGCGTGGTCGTGATGCGGTAGGAAACGTTCGGCACGGTGGTGATAACGTCCATGTCGAACTCGCGGTAGAGCCGTTCTTGGATGATTTCCATGTGCAGCAGGCCGAGAAATCCGCAGCGGAATCCGAAACCCAGCGCCAACGAACTTTCGGGCTCGAACGTGAGCGATGCGTCGTTGAGTTGCAATTTTTCGAGCGAGGTGCGCAGGTCTTCGTACTGGTCGGCCTCGACCGGATAGACGCCTGCGAAGACCATCGGCTTGACGTCCTCGAATCCGGCAATGGCTTCTGTCGCGGGCCGAGCGACCGAAGTAATCGTGTCGCCGACCTTGACGTCGGACGATGTTTTGATACCCGAACAGATATATCCTACGTCTCCGGCGCGGATTTCGTCGCGGGGTTGCAGTTTGAGTTTCAGCACCCCCACTTCGTCGGCATCGTATTCGCTGCCGGTGTTGAAGAATTTGACGTGTTCGCCTTTGCGAAGCGTCCCGTTGAAGACGCGGAAATAGGCGATGATGCCCCGGAACGGGTTGAACACGGAGTCGAAAATCAACGCCTGCAACGGTGCGTTTTCGTCGCCCTGCGGAGCGGGAATCCGCTGAACGATAGCCTCCAAAACCTCTTCGACGCCGAGTCCGGTTTTGCCCGAAGCGAGCAAAATATCCTCCTCCTTGCAGCCGATGAGGTCGATGACTTGGTCTTTCACTTCGTCGATCATCGCCGATTCCATGTCGACCTTGTTCAGTACGGGGATGATGGTCAGGTCGTGTTCGACGGCTAAATAGAGGTTCGAGATGGTCTGGGCCTGAATGCCTTGCGTGGCGTCGACGACCAACAACGCTCCTTCGCAGGAAGCGATGGCGCGCGAAACTTCGTAGGAAAAATCGACGTGCCCCGGCGTGTCGATCAGATTGAGCGTGTATTGTTCGCCGTCTTGGGCCTTGTACTCCATTTGAATGGCGTGGCTCTTGATGGTGATGCCCTTTTCGCGTTCGAGTTCCATGTCGTCGAGCACCTGCGCCTGCATTTCGCGCTGGTTGAGCGTGTTGGTCTTTTCGAGCAGCCGGTCGGCGAGGGTCGATTTGCCGTGGTCGATATGGGCTATGATGCAGAAATTACGGATGTTTTTCATAGGGTACCAGAGAATAGTGGCTCAAAGATACGATATTTTTTCGATTTGCCGTTTCGCGTCGAATCGCTTACCTTTGCACGCTGGATTCCGTGATTCCGTCGGATGAACGGCATCCAATGGAATGATTTGATTTAGTAAAGCCTCTTAATTCTTAATAAATATGTGGTTGTCGTTGGCTTTCGCTTCGGCCGCCTTGCTCGGTTTTTACGATGCGGCTAAAAAGCAGGCGCTCACGGCCAATGCCGTGCTGCCGGTGCTGTGGCTCAATACGCTTTTTTCGACGCTGATTTTTTTGCCGGCCCTGCTTTCGGCCGAGTTGCATCTCGGTTGGTTCGACGGAACGGTGTTGGCTATCGAATCGAACAGTTTGCAAGCTCACGCGCTCGTGATACTCAAATCGACTATCGTTTTGATTTCGTGGATATTCGGATATTACGGCATGAAGCATCTGCCGATTACGATTGTCGGCCCGATCAACGCGACGCGGCCGGTGCTGGTGCTTGTCGGCGCGATGCTGGTATTCGGCGAACGGCTGAACGGCTATCAGTGGACGGGCGTGGTGCTGGCGATGGTTTCGCTGGTGCTGTTGAGCCGTTCGAGCCGACGCGAAGGGGTCGATTTCGTTCACAACCGGTGGATATGGTTCGTGGCGCTATCGGCATTGACGGGGGCCGTGAGCGGACTGTACGACAAATTCATCATGTCGCGGCTCGATGCGGTGTTCGTGCAGAGTTGGTACAACCTTTACCAACTTTTGATGATGTCGGTCGTCGTGGCGGTGGCGTGGTGGCCGAAACGAGGCGAAACGACGCCGTTTCGCTGGAAGTGGGCCATCCCGTTGATTTCGATTTTTCTGTCGCTGGCCGATTTCGCTTATCTCTATGCGCTGCGCGATGCCGATGCCATGATTTCGGTGGTTTCGATGATTCGGCGCGGGTCGGTCGTCGTGTCGTTCTTGTGCGGGGCAGTACTCTTCCACGAACACAATCTGTGCTCGAAAGCAATCGACTTGGCGTTTATTCTTGTCGGGATGCTCTTTTTGTGGGTCGGGTCGCGATCTTTAGCTTCGTTTTAGATACTTCGCCTCAATAATGCACAAATAAATTTGGCATTATGTTCGGCTTATTCGTATCTTTGTCTCTCCGAATCATAACGAAAAACATTTACGATTATGAATATCTCGTATAACTGGCTCAAACGTTACATCGACCTCGACATACCGGCCGAAGAGGTCGCCGGTATTCTGACCGACATCGGTCTGGAAGTCGAGGGATTTTCTAAAATAGAGACGATAAAAGGCGGTTTGCAGGGCGTGGTCGTCGGCGAGGTGAAGACCTGCGTCGAGCACCCCGATTCCGACCACCTGCACGTTACGACGGTCGATGTCGGTGCCGGCGAACCGTTGCAAATCGTCTGCGGGGCTCCGAATTGCCGAGCCGGACTGAAAGTGCTTTGTGCGACGGTAGGTGCCGTGCTCTACCCCAATGGCGGCGACGAGGAGTTCAAAATCAAACGGAGCAAAATTCGCGGCGTGGAATCGCTCGGCATGCTCTGTGCCGAAGACGAACTGGGCATCGGAACCGTTCACGACGGAATTATGGAACTTCCGGCCGATGCTCCCGTAGGGATGCCGGCCAAAGAGTATTTGCATGTCGAGGACGATTACCTGATTGCTATCGGTCTGACACCCAATCGTGTGGATGCTGCTTCGCATATCGGTGTCGCGCGCGACTTGGCGGCTTATTTCCGCAGTCGCGGCAAAGATGTACGGGTGCAGTGGCCCGATGTTTCGGCCTTTGCGGTCGACAATCATGCGTTGGCGATGAAAATTCGGGTCGAAAACAGCGAGGCGGCTCCCCGTTATGCCGGTGTGAGCGTCACGGGCTGTAAAATCGGCCCCTCGCCCGAATGGATGCAGAATTGTCTGCGCGCAGCGGGAATCAACCCGAAAAACAATCTGGTCGATATTACGAATTTCGTGCTGTTCGAGCTCGGACAACCGTTGCACGCTTTCGATGCCTCGAAAATCGAGGGCCGCGAAATCGTCGTGCGTACCTGCGCCGACGGAACGCCTTTCGTGACGCTGGACGGCGTGGAACGGAAACTGACCGCCCGCGATTTGATGATTTGTTCGGCCGAGCGTCCGATGGCCATCGCCGGTGTTTTCGGAGGGTTGGATTCGGGCATCAGCGATACGACGACCGATGTATTCATCGAGAGCGCCTATTTCAATCCCGTGTGGGTGCGCAAGACGGCCAAACGGTTCGGCTTGAACACCGACGCTTCGTTCCGTTACGAGCGCGGCATCGACCCCAATTTGCAGGTTTACGCTGCCAAACGGGCCGCTTTGTTG
>CAMWYI010000100.1 GCA_947178455.1 uncultured Alistipes sp.
GCGCGAAAGCGACGCCAAATCGAAAGTCGTCATCCTGCTGACCGACGGTGTGAACAATCGCGGCGAAATCGCGCCGCTGACCGCCGCCGAAATCGCTCGCGCACAAGGCATTCGGGTCTACACCATCGGCGTCGGCACGCAGGGCACGGCCCCCTATCCGGCGGTCGACATGTTCGGCAACCGGACGTTCGTACAGCAAAAGGTCGAAATCGACGAAAAGACCCTGCGCACAATGGCCGAACAGACCGGAGGCCGCTATTTCCGCGCCACCGACAAGGCCAAACTCCGCGCTATCTACGACGAAATCAACCAGCTGGAAAAGAGCAAAATAGAGGTATTCTCCCACATCACCCGCCACGAGTATTATTTGGCGTGGGTGCTCGCCGCACTGGGGTTGCTCGCGCTCGAATTTCTGCTGCGCCACCTCGTGTTGAACCGTATCCCGTAAGAAAAATCACGCATCGCCATGTTCCGTTTCGCTAATCCGCAATATCTCTGGTTGTTGGCCGCACTGACCGTGTGGGTCGCGCTCTTTGTGTTCATGCGCCGCATGCGCCGCCGAAGGCTCGCCCGATTCGGTAATCCGGCGACGCTCCAAGAGCTGATGCCCGACGTTTCGACGGGGCGCACGTTTCTGAAATTCACGTTGTTCTGCGGCGCATGGATGCTGCTGTCATTCACGGCCGCCCGTCCGCAGTTGGGCTCCCGCCTGCGCGAGCAAAAAGCGCAAGGCATCGAAATGATGCTGGCGGTCGACGTGTCGAACTCGATGCTGGCCGAAGATTTCGAGCCCAACCGCCTCGAACGCACCAAATACGCCATAGACAAACTCTTCGACGGCCTGCACCAAGACCGCGTGGGGCTGATTGTCTTTGCCGGAGAGCCCAAAGTGCAACTGCCCATTACGTCGGATTACCGCATGGCCAAAGCCTTTGCGCGACGCATCGACCCGTCGCTGGTATCGGTGCAGGGCACCGCTATCGGCAAGGCGCTGGAACAGGCGCTGCTGGCGTTTTCGAGCAGCACCGACGAGACCCACAGCCGCGTGGTCGTGCTGATTACCGACGGCGAAGACCACGAGGGCGGCGCGCTGCAAGCCGCCGCGCGAGCCAAAGAGGAGGGCATCCGCATCTACACTATCGGCATCGGCACGCCGGAGGGAGCCCCGATTCAAATCGGCGGCGAATTCATCAAGGACGAAAAGGGCGATATGGTGGTCTCGAAACTCGACGAAACGCTGCTCGCGCAGCTGGCCGAAACGACGGGCGGAACCTATGTCCGCGCCACGAAGCAATCCATCGGGCTGGACGAAATCGTGCGGAGCATCGACGAAATGGAGCAGACCGAACTTTCGACCGTACGATTCGAGGAGTACAACGAACAATATCAGTATCTGCTTTGCGTCGCGTTGGTGTTGCTGTTGCTCGAAACGCTGCTGCTCGACCGTCACGGCGCAGCTTTAAGAAAGCTGTTTTAAGCGCTACGGATAGTTTTGCGGTTTCAGAAGGTTAGGAAGCGCTTTGACCGAATAATGGCGACGCTATGCGTCGCAGTCTATAAAAGGGTCGGAGCGACCACGACCAACGGAAACATAATAACGGTTGGTCGCGCTTAAAACCCGTTTCTTAAACGGGCGCTAATAAAAAATTTTTTCGTATCTTTGCATCCATTGGGAAATAGTGTACTTGCATGCCGAAGTTGTATGACGCGGTGAATGCGCCCTGCGTCCCGAACGCACAGCGCAAACCCGACTGGTTGAAAATCCGGCTTCATCGCTCCGCCGATTATGCCGATGTGCGGCATATCGTCGAACGGCATGGTCTGCACACGATTTGCAGCAGCGGACGCTGCCCGAATCAATCCGAATGCTGGAGCCGTCGCACGGCGACTTTCATGATTCTGGGCGATGTCTGCACACGCGGATGCCGTTTTTGCGCGACCCGCACCGGACGGCCTCTGCCGCCGGAAGACGACGAACCGCGTCGCGTGGCCGAAAGCGTCGCGCTGATGAAACTGCGGTATGTCGTCGTCACTTCGGTCACGCGGGACGACCTCCCCGACGGCGGTGCAGCCCACTGGGCCGCGACGGTCGAGGCGATTCGGTCGCTCAACCCCGCAACGGCCGTCGAAGTGCTGATTCCCGATTTGGATGCCCGGCCCGAACTGCTGGCGACGGTCGTGGCATCGCAGCCCGACATCATCGGGCACAACATCGAAACCGTCGAACGCCTGACCCCTGCGGTCCGTTCGCGCGCCGAGTACCGCACCAGCCTGCGGACGCTGCAACTGCTCGCCGAGCAGGGCGCGACGACCAAAAGCGGCCTGATGGTCGGATTGGGCGAAACCGACGGAGAGGTTCTGCAAACCCTGCGCGACCTGCGCGAAGCAGGCGTCAAGATTGTTACGATAGGCCAGTACCTGCGACCGACGCTGGAACACGTGCCCGTTGCGGCGTACATCACGCCCGAACAGTTCGAGCGGTACCGTCGGCTGGCGTTGGAAATGGGATTCAGCTATTGCGCGAGTGCACCGTTGGTGCGGTCGTCGTATTTGGCGGAGGAGGCGCTCCGAAGCGTCGAACCGGAGCGGCGATGAAAGCAGTCTGCCGCGATTTGGGATGCATGGAGTATGCCGCATGCTGGCAGCTCCAACGACAGTTGTTCGACGACCTGCTGGCCCGCAAACATGCGGCGAGCGACGAGGTCGGGACGATACTGCTGGTCGAACATCCACCGGTCTACACGCTCGGCAAAAGCGGCCATGCAGAAAATCTGCTGGTCGCACCGGAGCAGCTGGCAGCATGGGGCGCCACGTTCTTTCACATCGACCGAGGAGGCGACATCACGTTTCACGGGCCGGGTCAGTTGGTCTGCTACCCGATTCTCGACTTGGAACGGATAGGCATCGGGCTGCGCGACTACATCGACGCACTCGAAACCTGCGTCATCCGCACGGCGGCCCGCTACGGGATTCGGGCGGGACGCATCGCAGGCGCATCGGGCGTCTGGATAGATGAACAAGGCCCGCGACCGCGCAAGCTGTGCGCCGTAGGGGTGAGGTCGTCGCGCTTCGTGACGATGCACGGATTCGCCCTCAACGTAACGACCGACCTTGCATGGTTTTCGCGTATCAATCCGTGCGGATTCAGCGACCGAGGCGTCGCGTCGATTGCGTCGGAAACGGGGATTCGTCCGCCGATGGACGAAGTGAAGCGCATCGTGGTCGAAGAGCTGCGGCTCCGGCTGGGAATCGAATAAAATTTTAAGCCGACAGGAGCAGCACTCCCGCCCAATTAATAAGAATGTTAGAAAAATATATAATAAAAAACAGTTCATATGCCCACAGAAAAACGTTGGGTAGTGAAGGCGCAGGGCGACCCCGCGACGGTAGCTGCATTGGCTGCCGGTCTGCGGATTTCGCCCGTACTGGCCAACCTACTCGTACAGAGAGGCATAGACACGGTAGAAAAGGCGGAGCAATTTTTTAACCCCCGTTTGGCCGACCTGCACGACCCGTTCCTGATGAAGGACATGGACAAAGCGGTCGAACGAATCGGGCGAGCCGTCCGTAACCAAGAGAAAATCATGGTCTACGGCGACTACGATGTGGACGGCTGTACGGCCGTCGCGTTGGTGTACAAATTCCTGCGCCACATCGGGCACAAAAACCTGACGTTCTACATCCCCGACCGCTATACCGAAGGCTACGGTATCTCGGTCAAGGGAATCGACCTCGCCGCCCGCAAAGGCGTGGGGCTGATTATCGCTTTGGACTGCGGCATCAAGGCCACAGAAAAAGTCGTCTATGCGAAAGAGAAAGGCGTGGATTTCATCATCTGCGACCACCATCTTCCGGCCGAGGAGATTCCTCAGGCCGTAGCCGTCCTCGACCCCAAACGGGTCGACTGCACCTATCCGTTCGACGAATTGTCGGGCTGCGGCGTAGGGTTCAAACTCATACAGGCCTATGCCCAGCGGAACGGCATGCCGTTCGACGAAATCACGCCGCTGCTCGACCTGCTGGTCGTCAGCATCGCGTCGGACATCGTGCCGCTGGTAGGCGAAAACCGCGTACTGGCCCACTATGGGCTGATTCGACTCAACCGCGAACCGTCGAAAGGACTGCTGTCGATTATCAAAATCTGCGGGCTGGACAAGCACTGCATCACCATCGACGACATCGTGTTCAAAATCGGCCCGCGCATCAACGCGGCGGGACGCATGCGCATGGACGAGAACGACGAGAATGCCTCGCCGTCGGGCGGACATGCGGCTGTCGAACTGCTTATCGAAGGCAACGAAGCGGTGGCGGCCCAGTTCGGCCAAGTCATCGACGACTACAACCGCGACCGCAAGTCGATCGACCGTTCGGTGACGCAGGAAGCGCACGACTACATCGAACACAACCCCGAACTGAAAGCCCGCAAGAGCACGGTGGTCTACAACCCGAAGTGGATGAAAGGCATCGTGGGCATCGTGGCGTCGCGATTGATCGAGAGCTACTACCGTCCGACGGTGGTGCTGACGATGAGCAACGGATTCGTGACGGGCTCGGCGCGTAGCGTGCCGGGGTTCGACCTCTATCAGGCAGTGGAATCGTGCGCCGACCTGCTGGAAAACTTCGGCGGACACATGTACGCCGCCGGACTGACCATGCGGCCGGAAAACGTCGAGGAGTTCACCAAACGATTCAACGCTTTTGTCGAGGAAAACATCGACCCGCAGATGCTGGTGCCCCAAGTGGACATCGACAGCGAGTTGCTCTTTTCGGACATCACGCCGACATTCCGGCGGGATTTGAACCGGTTTCAGCCGTTCGGGCCCGGCAACGTGGCACCGGTATTCGTCACCTACGGCGTGAGCAACAACGGCGAGGCGAAGTTAGTGGGAGCCGAGTGCGAGCACCTGCGCATGGACTTGATGCAACGCGAAAAACCCAACACGCGGATGCAGGCGATAGCGTTCCAGCAGCCGACGCATTACGAGTGGGTGCGTTCGGGACGTCCGATAGACGTCTGCTACCAGATTGTGGAGAACCACTATCGCGGCACGGTATCGACCCAGCTGCGCGTCAAAGACCTGAAACCCAAAGGGTAATGCAATTCAGAATTCACAATTCATAATTAACGGCGGTTCTGTGCGAGCCGCCATTTTTTGCGCTTAAAACCGGTTTCTTAAAGCGGGCGGGGCGCAAATAAAAAAGCCGAACCTCGGAGCATCGATTCGGTCATTCAGGCGAAGCAATTATCGATTCGATAATCAGAATGGCGCGAAAAGGTTAGACGTATTCTCCGCAGATTCGGCTTTATGTGTGTACAGGCATAAAAAAGCGGGCAAATCACTCAACCCTTAACCGAGGCCTTGGACTGCCCATAGAGAAGATTGAAGAAATGCCCACGCCGTAAAACAGCGCGAGCATCGTACTTAAATCCTTCTCTATCTCGAAATGTCCAAGTTTCGGTCAAAGAAGAAAAGCCGATGCGCTTTTTAGTATGTCTTGGGACAAAGATATGAAAAAATAATTTACAATTCAAAATTTTGAATCGGGTGAGAGCGCTTCCGACCGCCCGAAACCCGATGACCGTCCGTAGCGCTAATAAAAGAGCGGGACACCCGAATGGGTGTCCCGCTTTTGCAATCGGATTGCGGATGAATCAATATCCCAACGACTTGGAAGCCGCATAGGAAATTTTCAGCGCATTCGCACGGCGAAGCTCCTGCTTCACGTCGGTGACGATACCCATTTTGGTGTTGGCATCGGCTTTCAGCACGACGGTCATCGAAGCACGGTCGCTTTCGTTCAACTTGTCGCGCTCGGCGGCGATGAAATCCAAAATATCTTTCGTCGTCCGATAGGAGTCATTCAGCTGAATCTGCGGAGCCGTACCGAACTTGGCCTGCATCGCCAGCGACGGCTGTCCGATGTGGATGTACGTCGCCAACGATTTCTTTTCCAGTTTCTGCACTTCGGTCGCATCGGGCAACGTGTAACGCACGAGCAACTCCTGTTCACGCATCGTCGTCGATACCATGAAGAAGAAGAGAATCATGAAGATAACGTCCGGAAGCGATGCTGTCGAGATCGGGGGCAACCCTTTGTTGCCCTTCTTTTTCATTACTGCCATAGTCCCTTACTTCTTAATGTTACGCGGTTCCGCCTCGGAAATTTTCATCGGCACGGCCTTCGATATGACATCGCGGTCGGCTTTTTCGAGTTCCGAGAATTTTTTGCCGAATTTCTGCATCGCCACTTCGTCGCGCACTTCGTTGAAAGCGCGCGTCAGTTCGTTCTGCACCTGAATGTAAACCTGATAGTCCGTGTTACGGTCGGTTTGGAGCGATACGACGCCCTGACTTTCGGGATAAACCCATTTCGAGCCGTCGGCGAGTTCGATCTCCGTGTCCTTCTTTTCGGGCAGGTTTTCGTCGTCCATCGGATTCAGAATAAACTCCTTCGTGCGGTCTTTGATTTGACGCAGGTCTGTGAT
>CAMWYI010000101.1 GCA_947178455.1 uncultured Alistipes sp.
CACATTGCGGATTACCGCCTCCTGATTCCCCTTGAACGACGCGAAACCGAAATACTCTTTCAGTTTCCCGTGCAACAAGGATGATTCGATTCGTCCCATTTACCGTAAAACGTAAAATTCAAATGTAAAGATAAAAAAATTTCGGAAAAAAACCTAACTTTGTCCAAGATTATTGTTCTTTTTCAAAAAATATCGCAGAAAGGCACCCGGCGATTGTCCGGCTCGTCTTCGGCGGTAGGCTCAAACCTGAAAAACCATGCGTCTGTACACCAACGAACTGGTCAAGAAATACAAGTCCCGCACGGTGGTCAATCACGTTTCGATCGACGTCCGGCAGGGCGAAATCGTCGGACTGCTCGGCCCCAACGGCGCCGGAAAAACCACCACATTCTATATGATCGTGGGGCTTATCAAGCCCAACGAAGGGCGTATTTTTCTCGAAAACGACGAGGGAGAGACCTCCGAACTCACCGACCTGCCGGTCTACCGGCGGGCGCAGTTGGGCGTGGGTTATCTGGCACAGGAAGCATCGGTTTTCCGTCGGCTCACGGTCGAAGAGAACATCCGCTCGGTGCTCGAAATGACCGACTACTCCAAAGAGTATCAAGCCGAACGCATCGAAGCCCTCATCGAGGAGTTCCGTTTGCAGAAAGTGCGCAAGAGCTACGGCATCCAGCTGTCGGGCGGCGAACGCCGACGCACCGAAATCGCACGGGCCGTCGCGATCAATCCGTCGTTCATCCTGCTCGACGAACCGTTCGCGGGCGTCGACCCCATTGCCGTGGAGGACATCCAATCCATCGTGGCGACGCTCAAACACAAGAACATCGGGGTCATCATCACCGACCACAACGTCGACGAAACGCTGGCCATCACCGACCGCACCTACCTGCTCTACGAGGGCAAAATCCTGAAAACCGGCTCGGCCGAAGAACTCGCCGCCGACCCGATGGTGCGCAAAGTCTATCTGGGCCAGCACTTCGAGCTGAAAAAGAGCCACCAAATCACGCAGGAGATGATTCACAACCCCGAATCCGTCCGCAAATAGTCCGCCGCATGGAAATCACCGTCACGCCCGGACGCGTCGGAGGGCGGGTCAGCCCCCCTTGTTCCAAAAGTTACGCCCAACGCGCTTTGGCCGCCTCGTTGTTGGCCGAAGGTCGTTCGGTGTTGCACAACCTCGAATTTTGCGACGACACGCTCGCGGCCATGCGGTGCATCGAAACGCTCGGTGCTCGCATTACGCGGCTCGATGAAACCACGCTCGCTATCGAGGGCGGAATCCGACCGACCGACGGCACGAACATCCGGCCCGCAGCCGAAAGATGCGGCGGCCTGCTCCACCCCGCGAGCGACACGCTGCACACCGGCGAATCGGGGCTGGCGACGCGGCTGTTCACCCCTATCGCCGCGCTTTGCGACCGACCGATGCACATCGTCGGCACGGGGTCACTGCTCCACCGGCCGATGAACCCCATGCTCGACACCCTGCGCCGATTGGGGGCCGAAGTGACGGACAACGACGGCCGTCTGCCGCTGACGGTTCGCGGCCCGCTGCACGGAGGCGAAGCGGACATCGACGGCTCGGTTTCGTCGCAGTTCGTCACGGGACTGCTCCTGACGCTGCCGCTGGCCGACAAGGACACCGTACTGCACGTCGTGGAACCGGTCTCGATACCTTATTTAGATATGACCGTAGACACGGCGGCCCGTTTCGGCATCGAAATCGGCCACCGCGATTACACCGAATTTTTCATCGAGGGCGGCCAGCGGTTCCGAGCGACCGAATTCCACATCGAGGGCGATTGGAGCGCGGCGGCCATGCTGCTCGCGGCGGGGGCCGTTGCGGGCGAAGCGACCGTCGAAAACGTGCGGATGCTCTCGAAACAGGCCGATACGGCCGTTTGCGAAGCCCTCGTGCGGGCGGGAGCGTCGGTCATCAGCGATGCCGATTCGGTGACGGCCGAAGCGCGTCCGCTACAAGCGTTCGAGTTCGACGCGACGCACTGCCCCGATTTGTTCCCCGCGCTGGCGGCGCTGGCGGCCGCAGCCGAAGGGACGAGCACGTTGCGTGGAACCTCGCGGCTGGTCAGCAAGGAGTGCGACCGCGCCACAGCCATTCGCGAAGAGTACGGCAAACTGGGCATCGAAGTCGAACTCGCAGAACCCGACACGATGCGCATTCGGGGCGGCACGATTCGCGGCGGGCGGGTCGATAGCCACGGCGACCACCGCATGGCGATGTCGCTGGCCGTCGCTGCGCTGCGAGCCGACGGGCCCGTCGCAATCGACGGAGCCGAATGCGTCGCCAAAAGTTTTCCCGATTTTTTCGAGGTGCTCGACCGCATGAAACTGAAATAACACGAGATGAATCGTTTTGGAGACCATTTCCGCATCGCCTTGTGGGGCGAGTCGCACGGGCCGCAAATCGGCGTCGTGCTCGACGGCGTACCGGCAGGCATCGCCCTGTCGGCCGAAGATTTCGAGCCCGACCTCGCCCGCCGACGCAGCGGAACAGTCGGCACCACGCCGCGCCGCGAAGCGGACATTCCGCAACTCGCAGCGGGCATCTATCGCGGCCGAACGACCGGCGCACCGCTTGTCCTCGAATTTGCCAATGCGGACGCCCGTCCGCAGGACTACACGGCGGCGGAGGGACATGACCGTCCCTCGCACGCCGACCGCGTGGCCCACGAAAAATTCGGCGGCTGCAACGACCCGCGCGGCGGAGGCCATTTTTCGGGACGTCTGACCGTCGCCCTGACGGCGGCAGGGGTCGTGGCCAAGAAAATGCTGCCCGCCGACGTCGCATTCACGACCCGCCTCGTCGAAATCGGCGGATGCACGGAACCCGCGCAATTCGACGAGGTGCTGCGCCGAACCGCCGCCGAACAAGATTCGGTGGGCGGCGTGGTCGAATGCCGTGTACAGGGCGTTCCGACCGGAACGGGAGCCCCGTTTTTCGATTCGGTCGAAAGCGTCGTCGCGCACCTGCTGTTCTCGATTCCGGGCGTCAAGGGCGTGGAGTTCGGCGACGGATTCGCGAGCGCCCGCATGCGCGGCTCGGAGCACAACGACCCGATTGTCGACGCTGCAGGAACGACGGCGACCAATCATGCAGGCGGCATCGTCGGCGGAATCGCCAACGGCAACGAACTGATTGTTCGGGCGGCGTTCAAACCCACTGCCAGCATCGGCCGCCCGCAACTGACCTACAACCGCGCGACCGGCCGCATCGAACCGCTCGTCGCAGGCGGACGTCACGACACATGCATCGCCCTGCGCGGAGCGGTCGTCGTCGAAGCCGCCGTCGCGATTGCATTAGCCGATTTGCTCGACCGATGACCTCGCGCCGCGACATACTCCGCGCCATTGCCGAGCCGCTCGTCGGCCTCTACGGCGAACGCGAAGCCCGCAGTATCGCGCTGCTGGCCGCATCGGAATTGAGCGACCTGCCCGAAGCGGCTTTTCTGACCGACCCGCAAGCCGCCGTCGAAATCGACGGATTGGCTACCGCCGTCGAACGATTGGCGGCGGGCTGTCCGGTGCAATACGTCACGGGGCGGGCGCAATTTCTCGGACGGAAATTCGCGGTGCGCGAGGGCGTGCTGATTCCGCGCCCCGAAACCGAAGAACTCGTGGCGTGGATGCTCCGCGCGGAACGCGATGCCGCCGCGATTTTGGACGTCGGCACCGGCAGCGGCTGCATCGCCGTGACGCTGGCGGCCGAACTACCCCGCACGAAAGTCGCGGCAGTGGATATTTCGCCGACAGCGCTGACCGTAGCGGAGGAAAACAGCCGCACGTTCGGCGCAACGGTCGAACTGCGACAGGCGGATATGCTCGACGATTTAGCGAGCGTTTTTGCGGGGCCGTTCGACGTCATCGTATCGAATCCGCCTTATGTGCCGCAACGCGACCGCGCGACGATGCACCCCAATGTCCGCGACCACGAACCGGCCGAAGCGCTGTTCGTACCCGACGACGACCCGCTGCTCTACTATCGGGCCATTGCGCAGGCCGGACGCAAGCTGCTGCGGACGGGCGGACGGCTCTATTTCGAGATTTACCACCTGCACGCCGATGCGCTGTGCGCCCTGCTCGCGGAGGAGGGCTACGCAGACACGGAAGTGCGCCGCGACCTATTCGGAAAACCCCGCATGCTATGCAGTCGAAAGAGCTGAAAACCGGACAGCCGCGAGAACGCCGCACGAAAACGCCCGAACAAGCGCTGGCGTCGCTGATGCGGCTCTGTGCGCGGGCCGAGAAATCGGCGGGCGATGCCCGTCGGTTGATGCGCAACTGGAGCGTCGCCGAAGCGGATGCCGAAAAAGTCCTCGCCCGACTGATGCGCGAACGGTTCATCGACGATACCCGCTATGCCGAAACGTTCGTGCGCGAGAAACTGCGCTTGAGCGGCTGGGGCGAATACAAGCTGCGGGCCGCGCTCCAACGCAAGGGCATCGCCCGCGAAACCGTCGACGCGGCCCTGCAACAGGCCGACCGCACGCAAATGGCCGACCGGCTGGCGGAACAACTCGCCCGCAAAGCCCGCAACGTGCGCGCCGCAACACCCTATGATTTGAAAACCAAATTGATTCGATACGGGCTGTCGCTCGGTTACGATTATTCGGCCGTACTCGATGCCGTATCCCAACAGATAAAAGTACCAGACCCATGCGACGAATTCTGACCGCTACCCTTTTCATCATGCTCCAGCTCGCCGCCGGAGCGCAAACTGCCCCGAAGACCGCCGACACGACCCGCTATCTCTTTCCCGTGCGGCAGGTCGCAGGACACTATGCCGCCAATTTCGGCGAGATACGGCCCGGCCATTTCCATGCCGGTGTAGACATCAAAACCGACGGCGCGGAGGGCAAACCGGTCGTGGCCGTTGCCGACGGCTATGTCTCGCGCGTGGTCATCACGACCTACGGCTACGGACGAGCCGTTTACCTGACGCTGAAAGACGGCTCGACCGCCATATACGGACACCTGCAACGATTCCGCGACGATATCGCCGCCCATGTGCAGGCCGAACGCTACCGCCGACAATCGAACGGCGTCGACCTTTGGTTCAAACCCGACCGCTGGCCGGTCAAACAGGGCGAAGTGCTCGGCTATTCGGGCAACACGGGCTCGTCGACGGGCCCGCACCTCCATTTCGAGCTGCGCGAAGCGAAAACCGACCGCCGCCTCAACCTCATCCGGCAAGGCATCCTCCGCGCCGAAGACCACCTACCGCCGCGTATACTGCGGGTGCACTATGTCGAAGTGGACACGGTGCAGGGAGTTTGTCTGCGCACGCGTCCCGCGAGCTACAACACGGTACTCGAAGCCGACGGTCGCTATCGGCTGGCCCGCACCGAACCGGTGCCGGTGGGACGCAAGGGGTATTTCATCGTTGAAGTCAGCGACCGACGCGAAAACGTGCACAACACGTTCGCGGTGTGGCGGTTGAGTGCAACGCTCGACGGCGAACCCTTTTTCGAGTACCGGATGGACGGATTCACCTACGACTGCGCACGGTGCAGCGATGCCGTGAGCTGGTACGCCGAGCAGTGCCGTTCGCGCAACGAGGTCATCCGCATGGCCCGGCAGACCGGCGCGCCCGAAGAATTTTATCCCGTGCTGCGCGAGCAGGGACTCGTGCGGGTCGAAGCGGGCCGCACGCACACGCTCCGCATCGAAACCGAAGACGACTGCGGCAACCGCTCGACGCTGGCGTTCGCGATTCGCGGCCGCGAGGGCGAATTCCGGGCGCAAGCCGATTCGACGGCCCTCGTGCTCCGTCCCGACCGGAACAATCCGGTGGCGTTCGGACGGATGCTGACCGCCCACATTCCGGCCGGTGCGCTCTACGAATCGTGCTACTGCCACCCCGAAATGCTGCCCGCACCGAAAGCCGACACGGGCGTAGTGGTGCTCTCCCCCACCCTGCGGCTGCTGGAAGCGAGCGTCCCGCTGCGCAAGGAGGCGACCGTGACGATACAAACCGACATTCCGCGCGCACTCCGGCTCCATACGGGACTGGCGCACTTCGACCCCGACAAGAAAAAGTGGAGCTACGTGGGCGGCACGAGCACGGGAGAAGCCGTCACCGCGAAGACCCGCAAAACGGGCTGGCTGGCGGTCGTAGCGGACACGCTGGCCCCGCGCATCCGTCCGCGTTTCGCCGCAGGAGCCGACCTCACGCGGGCCCAAACGCTGCGATTCACGGTGACGGACAACTTCACGGGCGTAGCGACGGGCACGCTGCATATCGACGGCCGCTGGGTGCCCTGCGACCGGCTGCCGATGCGCAGTCTGTTCGTCTACACGTTCGACACCCCGCCCCAACGGACGCGCCACCACGTGCGATTCTCGACGACGGACGGCGCAGGAAACACCGCCAGCTGGGAAGGGTCGTTCTACCGAT
>CAMWYI010000102.1 GCA_947178455.1 uncultured Alistipes sp.
CGCCCCATTATCAACGAAATCGGTACCGCTCCGCTGATTGCGCTCACCGCGACCGCCACGCCCAAAGTGCAGCTTGATATTCAGAAGAATCTGGGCATGTCGGACGCTTCCGTCTTCAAATCGTCGTTCAACCGCCCCAATCTCTATTACGAACTGCGGCCCAAGCACGACGTCGACCGCGAAATCATCCGCTTCATCAAGCAGAACGAGCACAAGAGCGGCATCATCTATTGTTTGAGCCGCAAAAAAGTGGAGGAACTCGCCGAGTTGTTGACAGCCAACGGCATACGGGCCCATGCCTATCATGCCGGTATGGATGCGGCGACCCGTGCGGCCAATCAGGACGATTTTCTGATGGAGCGCGTCGACGTCATCGTGGCGACCATTGCGTTCGGCATGGGCATCGATAAACCCGATGTGCGTTACGTCATCCACTACGATATTCCCAAGTCGCTCGAAGGCTACTACCAAGAGACCGGACGTGCCGGTCGCGACGGCGGCGAGGGCTATTGTTTGACCTTTTACAGCTACAAGGATATTCAGAAACTCGAAAAATTCATGCAGGGTAAGCCGGTGGCCGAGCAGGAAATCGGTAAATTGCTTTTGCAGGAGACGGTTTCGTATGCCGAGAGTTCGATGTGCCGCCGCAAGACGCTGCTGCACTATTTCGGCGAGGAGTATCCCGAGGAGAATTGCGGCAGTTGCGACAACTGCCGCAATCCGAAGCCCAGCGTCGATGCGAAAGCGCCGTTGAAAATGGCGCTCGAAGCCTTGCGCGACATCGGGGACAAGTTCAAGGCCGATTACCTGATAGGCGTGCTGACGGGCAAAAACACCGCTCTGATAAAGAGTTACGGGCACCACAAATCAAAGTGGTTCGGGGCCGGAGAGGAACATGACGCGCGCTTTTGGGGGGCCGTGCTCCGGCAGGGGTTGATTCTCGGGCTCATCGACAAGAACATCGAGAATTACGGGCTGTTGTCCATCAATCCCAAAGGGGAGCAGTTCATCGCCTTGCCGACGCCCGTCACCGTAACGCTCGACCACAACTACGACGAGGAGGAGAAAGAGGCCGAATCCGTCGCTCCGATGGGACGCGGCGGCGCGGCCGACGAGGAGTTGTTCTCTATGTTGAAAGATTTGCGCAAGAAGGTGGCCAAACAACAGGGCCTGCCGCCGTTCGTGATATTCCAAGACCCGTCGTTGGAGGATATGTCCATTCAGTATCCCGTCACGATCGAGGAGTTGCAGAACATCACGGGCGTGGGTGCTGGCAAGGCGCGCAAGTTCGGCGACGAGTTTGTTAAATTAATCAAGGATTACGTCGAAGAAAAGGAGATTGTCCGTCCTCAGGACATGGTGGTCAAAGCCGTTGCGAACAAGTCGGGCATCAAGATATTCGTCATCCAGTCCATCGACCGCAAAATGGATTTCGAGGACATCGCGCGGGCCAAGAACCTCGATTTCGACGAACTGCTGACCGAAATCGAGGGCATCGTCAATTCGGGCACGAAACTCGACATCTCCTATTACCTGCGGGATTTCATGGACGAGGACAAGGCGGAGGACATCTACGCCTACTTCAAGGAGGACGCCGAGAGCGATTCGCTCGATGCCGCCGTCGAGGAGCTGGGGGCCGATTATACCGAAGAGGAAATCCGGCTCGTGCGCATCAAGTTCATGTGTGAGCAGGGAAATTGACGCCCGCCACGACCGTCACCAAATCTTCGGGAGCCAAATAGCGGCGGGCCAGCCGCTGCACCTCTTCGGGCGTCGTTTCGCGGATGCGGTGGAGATTTTCGCCGATGACGCTGTTGCTCATTCCGCACAGCAGGTTTTCGATCGTCACGTCGGCGATGCCGAACGGCCCGTCGAGAATGCGCATCATTTCGCCCGCCATCATGTTTTTCACCATATCCAGTTCTGCTGCGGGCATCGCCTCGTCGCGAAGACGCGCTATTTCCGCATGGATTTCGTGCAGGGCCGCCTGCGTCACTTCGGTGCCTACCTGCGTCGCTATGGCCAGATAGCCAGCCTGTTGGAAATTGATGGTCGCGGCCGCTGCTCCGTAGGTGTAGCCGTGTTTTTCGCGCAGGTTCTGCATCAGTCGGGCGCCGAAATAGCCGCCCAATGCCATTGCCACCACTTGCATCCCCACGAAATCGGGGTGTTGTCGCGGAAAGAGCATCCGGCCCACCCGTATGGCCGATTGCACGGCCCCCGCGTGTTCCACGAACAATTCGTGCCGCGTTTCCGGTGTCGGAATCTCCGGCCGCGTCGCTCCGCCGCCTGCGGGCAGTTGCGCGGCTATCGCGTCGATTGCGCGCTGCTCCGTTTCTCCCACGCGGCCGCTGCACACCACGAAGCAGTTTTCGGCCGTGTAGTGCCGTGTGTAAAACTCAACGATGTCCGCACGGGTCAGCCGGTCGTATAGTTCCGCTTCCGACGACCGCCCGTAGGGGTGTTGCGGCCCGAAAAGCGCTTGCGCAAAGGCTTCGCTGGCCTGCGTGTTGACTTTCGTGCGGTCGATGAGCAGTTGCTGCTTGCGTTTGGCGCAGTAGGCCGCGACCTCCTCGTCGGGGAAGAGTGGATGCAGCAAAATCTGTTCGGCCAATTCGAGCGTGGGCGCGGCGAATTTCGAGAGCATGCAGAAACTGACGTAAACCATGTCGCGGTCGATGTTCACGTCGAAATACGAGCCGTAGTAGTCGAGCCGTTCGGCGATTTCGTGGGCCGTGCAGTCGCGCGTGCCCTCTGCCAGCAGGTTCGCGGCGGCCGATGCCGAGAACGAAACCTGCTGGGCCGATGTGCCGGCCGCGAAGACGAACGTCACGCGCAGCACCTCGAAATCGTCGGATGCCAACGTATGGATTTTCACGCCGTTCGCGAGGGTTCGGACGGCGGGTTCGGTCACTTCGACCGATGCGGGCAGGGTGATAGGCGGCTGTTTCATGATTCGGCATTTTCGGCGGGTTCGGTTTTCGGGGCGGCGCGGTAAATCAGCGTGGAACTGCATTCCGGCCGGAACGTGCGGCGGCTGAAATCGCGGATGCGCTCCGCTCCGACCGCCCGATAGCGCGCCACCTCGCCGTTGATGAGTTCGAGGTCGCCCAGCATTTCGTAAAATCCCAAGTTCATCGCTTTGTTCATCACGTTCAGTTCGCCGAACAGCGTGTTCGCCTCGAACTTGTTTTTCACCTTTTCCAGTTCGTGTTCGGGCACGATTTCGGTTTGCAGCGCCGAGACCTCTTGGGCAAAAGCCGCTTCGGCCGCTTCGACCGTCGTTTCGGGCAGCAGCTGGCCCGTGAAGATGAAAAGCCCCGGGTCGACATCGCCCGTGATGTAGGCATTGACGCTCGACAGCAGCTTGCGTTCGCGCACCAGCCGCCGGTACAGGCGCGACGAATCGCCGCCCGACAGCAGGTCGGAAACCAAATCGGCCGTATAGAAATCTTCGGACATCCGGCCGCCCATGCGGTAGGCTATGGTCAGCGTCGTGGCCGGTACGTCGCGCTCCACTTCCAACCGGCGCGGTGCCGTTTGTGGGGGTTCTTGCGGAATGGGTGCGGCTGCGGTCGGCCGGTCGGCCAGCCCGCCGAACCATTTTTCGCCCAAATCGAGCATCCGTTCTTCGTCCAAGTCGGCCGAGAGCGAAAGCACGGCGTTCGACGGGTGGTAGTGCGTGCGGTAGAATGCCTGCACTTCGTCGAGCGTCGCGGCGGCGATGTGGTCGGGTGTCAGCCCGATAGCGGCCCAGCGGTAGGGGTGCACCTTGTAGGCGAGGTCGCGCAGGAGCAGCGCCCGGTCGCCGTAGGGTTGGTTGAGGTAACGCTGCCGGAACTCCTCGATGACCACTTTTTTCTCGGTGGCCAGCTTTTCGGACGTGATGTCCAGTCCCTCCATGCGGTCGCTTTCGAGCCAAAGAGCCGTTTCGATGTTCTCGTAGGGCAGCGTGAGGTAAAAATCCGTGTAGTCGTTGTTTGTGAATGCGTTGTTGTCGCCCGATGCCATTTGCACGGGCAGGTCGAAGACCGGCACTTGGCGCGTGCCGCGAAACATCAGGTGTTCGAACAGGTGGGCGAATCCCGTGCGGTCGGGCGATTCGTTGCGGGCCCCGACCTTGTAGAGGATGTTCACGGCGGCCAGTTTCGACGTGCGGTCGCGGTTGACGATGACCGTCAGTCCGTTGTCGAGAATGCGTTTTCGGTAGGTAATCACAGTGCCAAAAGTAAAAATAATTTTCGCAATCGAAAAATCGGCGGATTCGCGTCGTTCCGGTTCGCGGCGCTGGCCCGCAGCCCGTGCGGTGCACGACTTCGCTGGCCGGAGGTGCCGGCCCCGATGCCCGGTTCGGCCCCGACCGTCCGCCGCCCCAATTAAATTTAATAAATGTGCAATTTTTCCGCCGAATTTTCTATCTTTGCATCACGGAACGGCTGCGGCTTTTCCGAACGGCAGTGTGTGCATCCGAACGATAACACTCAAACATAAACACTAACGAAAAATGGCAGAAAAGAAATTCATTACCTGTGATGGTAATTACGCTGCGGCGCATGTGGCCTACATGTTCTCGGAAGTCGCGGCTATTTATCCCATTACGCCCTCTTCGACTATGGCCGAGCTCGTCGACGAATGGGCCGCACAGGGTCGCAAAAACATCTTCGGCGAGACCGTCAAGGTCGTCGAGATGCAGTCCGAAGCCGGTGCCGCCGGTGCCGTGCACGGTTCGTTGCAGAGCGGTGCGCTGACGACCACGTTCACCGCTTCGCAGGGCTTGCTGCTGATGATTCCCAACATGTACAAAATCTCGGGCGAGTTGCTTCCGGGCGTCTTCCACGTGTCGGCTCGCGCACTGGCTGCGCAGTCGTTGTCCATCTTCGGCGACCATCAGGATGTCATGGCGACCCGTCAGACCGGTTTCGCCATGTTGGCTACGTCGTCGGTGCAGGAGGTCATGGACTTGGCCGGTATCGCGCACATCGTGGCTCTGAAAGCCCGCGTGCCGTTCGTGCACTTCTTCGACGGCTTCCGCACGTCGCACGAGATTCAGAAAATCGAGCTCATCGACGAGGCTGCACTGACCGCCATGCTCGACCGCGACGCCCTCAAAGCGTTCCGCGAGCGTGCCCTCAATCCCGAACACCCCGTGACGCGCGGTACGGCGCAGAATCCCGACATCTACTTCCAGACGCGTGAGGCGGCCAACAAGTTCTACACGGCCGTGCCCGACATGGTGGCCGATGCCATGAAGGAGATTTCGCGTATCACCGGCCGCGAATACAAACCGTTCGTATATTACGGTGCCAAAGATGCCGAGAATATCATCGTCGCAATGGGTTCCGTTACGGAGACTATCAAGGAGACGGTCGATTACCTGACGGCCAAAGGCGAGAAGGTCGGCGTCGTGACGGTACACCTCTACCGTCCGTTCTCGGCCAAATATCTGGCTGCCGTATTGCCCGACAGCGTGAAACGCATTTGTGTGCTCGACCGCACGAAGGAGCCCGGAGCCAACGGCGACCCGCTCTATCTGGACGTAGTAGAGGCTTTCGCTACGAGCATCGACAAGAAACCGCTCATCATCGGCGGCCGTTACGGTCTTTCGTCGAAAGACACCACGCCTGCGCAGATGCTGGCCGTGTTCGAGAACCTCAAAGCCAACGAACCCAAGAATCAGTTTACCGTCGGTATCGTCGACGACGTGACGTTCACTTCGCTGCCCGTCGGCGAGGAGATTTCGCTCGCCAAACCCGGTACGTTCGAGGGTCTGTTCTTCGGTTTGGGCGCCGACGGTACGGTGGGTGCCAACAAGAACTCGATTAAAATCATCGGCGGTTCGACGAACAAGTACTGCCAAGCCTATTTCTCCTACGACTCGAAGAAATCGGGCGGTTACACTTCGTCGCACCTGCGTTTCGGCGACCTGCCTATCACTTCGCCCTATTTGGTGACGACGCCCGACTTCGTGGCTTGCCACGTGCCGTCGTATGTCGACAAATACGACGTGCTGAAAGGCTTGAAAAAAGGCGGTTCGTTCCTCTTGAACTCGGTGCACGACGCTGCGACGACCTGCGCGACGCTGCCCGACCACATGAAGGTCTATCTGGCCAAGAACAACATCAACTTCTACATCATCAACGCTACGAAGATTGCCGCCGAACTGGGTTTGGGTTCGCGTACGAACACCATCATGCAGTCGGCGTTCTTCAAAATCGCGAACGTCATTCCGTTCGAGAAAGCCGTTGAGGAGATGAAGCACGCCATTCTGAAATCCTACGGCAAGAAAGGCGAGGACATCGTCAACATGAACTA
>CAMWYI010000103.1 GCA_947178455.1 uncultured Alistipes sp.
CCCGACAACTGGATGTGGCCGCGCCATACGGGCGACTTCTCGATTTTCCGCGTTTACGCCGGCCCCGACAACAAACCGGCCGATTATTCGCCTGAAAACCGTCCCTACCGTGCCGACAAATTTTTGAAAATTTCGCTCGGAGGGGTCAACGAGGGGGATTTTGCGATGGTCATGGGCTTTCCGGGTTCGACGCAGCGTTTCGCCACCTCCTACGAATTGAACTACCTGCTCGACGTGCAGAATCCGCGCCGCATCTTCATTCGCGGCGAACGGCAGAAACTCTTGCGCGAGGACATGGAGGTGAGTGACCGCGTGCGCATCCAGTACGCCTCGAAATACGCCGGTTCGTCCAATTACTGGAAGAACGCTATCGGCATGTCGCGCGGTCTGCGCAAACTGGGCGTCGTCGCGCGTAAACAGCAGCAGGAGAACGAGTTTCGGCAGTGGGCCGAGCAGCACACGCTGCCCGAAGAGGGCTATCTCGACGCCCTGCCCAAAATCGAAACGGCCATGCAGCGGGTATCGGCTCCGGCGGGCGATTTGCTCTATGTGTCCGAAGCCTTCTTGCAGGCTGTCGAGCTGCTGCGCCCCGTCACCGGACTGATGGACCGGCTCGAACCCAAGCAGGAGGCCGATTCGGCCCGAATCATGGCATGGCTGGGCAACTGGTACAAGAACTACAATGCGCCGACCGATCGCAAGGTAGCCAAACGCATGCTGCAAATCGCGCGCGAGGGGATGCACGAACTGCCGTCGTTCTATGCCGAAATCGTCGACAAGGAGTTCGGCGGCGATACCGACGCCTATGTCGATTGCATTTACGACCGTTCGGCGTTCACGTCGCCCGAAAAACTCGCGGCGCTGTTGGCCGATTATTCGCCCGAAAAGGTCGCTGCCGACCCTGCCTATCCGTTCGTGAAATCGGTGTTGGAACTCTATGACCGCTTGCGCACCGCCCGCAGCGAAGGATTCGCCGGTTACGAGGAGGGACGCCGCAAGTACGTCGCCGGTCTGATGCTCCAGCAGCCCGACAAGGCGTGGGCTTCGGACGCCAACTTCACGATTCGGCTGACCTATGGCCGCGTGCTGCCTTACAGTCCGGCCGACGGCATCCGCTACAACCACTACACGACGCTCAAAGGGGTCATCGAAAAGGAAGACACCAAGAATCCGACCGAGTTCACCGTGCCCGCGAAACTCAAAGAACTCTATGCGGCGCGCGATTTCGGCCCCTATGCCAATGCGCAGGGCGAACTGCCGGTGGGATTCCTCGCCGACCTCGACATCACGGGCGGCAACTCGGGTTCGCCGGTGCTGAATGCGCGCGGCGAGTTAATCGGATTGGCGTTCGACGGCAACTGGGAGGCCATGTCGGGCGACGTGGCGTTCGAGCCGCAGTTGCAACGCTGCATCGCCGTCGATGCGCGGTACGTGCTCTTCATCATCGACAAATTCGCCGGAGCCCGCTGGCTGCTCGACGAACTGGCAATCGTGAAGTAGTTTCGCCGCCGCGCTTTTTCGCGGGATTATTTCACCGCACCCTTTCGCAGGATTGTGCCGCGCACTTCGGTGTGCTGTGCAGTCCTGCGCTTGTTTTCGGGCGGCGCGGCCGGTTGGGCAGGCTCGGTGATTCGGTTCCGGCGGCTCGGTTCCCGATAGTTCGCGGATTGCTCTCCGAGAAATTCAGCTATTTAGTAAAAAAAAACGGAATTTTCGGCCAAAATGTTTGGTCGCGGCGGTTTGTTTGCGTACCTTTGCGGCGATTCGTTTCGGACAGACGCCGTTGCGCTCGAATCTTCGGAGCGTTCTCGAATCGTCGAGGCATGCTCGAAAAATGCTCGAAAACGGCCGGTTTTCCGAAACCTCTTTTTTAATAAAACATAGGGTTATGAAAAAATCGTTTTTGCTTTTGTGCGCCGCTGCGATTTGCGCTTCGGCCCGCGCCGAAGGGTATCAGGTCAACAACCTGTCGGCTCGACAGACCGGTATGGGCCACGTCGGAACGGCCATGCACCTCGGTTCCGAATCCGTATTCTTCAATCCGGCGGCGACGGCTTTCCAGTCTTCGCGCTTCGATTTTTCGGCCGGCATGACCGGCATCGTCTCGAATTGCCATTTTCAGAAATTGCCGACCAAAGAGAACGGCTACACTTCCGGCCCGGTCGAGAAGTCGCAAAATTTCGCCACGCCGTTGTTCCTCTATTTCAACTACAAACCCTCCGAGCGGTGGGCCGTCGGTCTCGGCTTTTACACGCCCGACGGGTCGTCGGTCGATTGGGGCGACAGCTGGTCGGGCGCACACCTCGTGCAGAACATCAGTCTGGCCGCCTATACGGTGCAGCCTACCGTGTCGTTCAAAATCTGCGACCGCCTCTCCGTCGGCGCCGGTCTGACTATCACGTGGGGCGATTTCGACCTGTCGCGGTCGCTGCTGCCTATCGGCGCGGGCAACGGGAGCCTCACGGCCGGATTTGCGCAAATGAAAGCGCTGCTCGGCATGGCCGGCGGACAGCTCGGGCTGACCCCCGAACAGATTGCCGCCTATCAGGCGCAGGCCCAAGCCGGTGCGGATTATTTCGCGAACAACTTGCAGGATGCGCCCATCGTTTCGGCGCGGCTCAAAGGGTCGGCCGACGTGGCAATCGGCGTGAATGCCGGTATTCTGTTCGACGTCAGCGACGAATGGCGCATCGGCATGACGTGGCGGTCGCGGGTGAACATGAAAGTCGGTCGCGGAACAGCCGCCATGAACTACGGTTCGCTCGAAGCGCAGAAATATCTCGGTTTCCTGAACCAAGCCATGGCAATGGCCGGACAAGCGGCTGTGATTCCCGCCCTCAATCAGGGTGCGTTCCACGCCCAGCTGCCGCTGCCGACGACCGTGACGTGGGGCGCATCGTTCCGGCCGACCCCCAAGTGGGAGATTGCCGCCGATTTGCAATGGGTCGGCTGGTCGGCCTACCAATCGCTGACCGTCGCGTTCAACGAACCCGAACTGGGCATCGACCCGATTTATTCGGTCAAGAACTACTCCAACACGCTGGCATTCCGCGTCGGCGGGCAGTATCGGGCGACCGATTGGGTGACCCTGCGCATGGGTATGTACGTCGACGAAAGCCCCGTGAGCAGCGATTACCTCAATCCCGAAACACCGTCGATGACCAAAGTCTCCTATACGGCCGGTCTGACCCTGCGTCCGGCCAAGTGTCTGTCGATTGACTTGGCCTACTGCTTCGTGTCGGCTGCCGACCCCGAACGCACGGGTTCCTATCCGATTTACGACACGGCCGGCAACTTGACCGACGTCTTTTCGGGCAACTACAAGCTGCACGCCAACGTCTTTTCGGTAGGCATCGGCCTGCATTTTAACCCTGTTAAGAACAGGGTCTTAAAAGCTACGGACGGTCGTTTGGTTTCCAACGGTCAGGAAGCGCCCCGTTAAGAACGGGGACTTAAAGGCTACGGGCAGTTATTTGGTCTCCGATTGTCGGGAAGCGCGCCGTCTGTTGTCTGTACCGAACGAAAAAAAGGTTATCGCATTACAGCGGTAACCTTTTTCAGTGTAGTGGGAACATGCGGATTTGAACCGCAGACCTCCTGCTTGTCGAGCAGGCGCTCTAAACCAACTGAGCTATGCTCCCTCTGCGACAATAAAAAAACCATCCGGCAACGGGATGGACTACTTTTCCATGTCGTGGGAGCTGAGGGATTCGAACCCCCGACCCTCTGCTTGTAAGGCAGACGCTCTGAACCAGCTGAGCTAAGCTCCCAAAATTTTTCAAAAAATGGCTCGGGACAACAAAGGTAACTCTTTTTTCGCAAATTCCAAATTTTCACTTTCCTCTCTTTCGATTCAGAAAGCCGTCGTTTGCGTCACGCTTCGTAACCCTCGCGCATCTTGCGCCTGAACAAGGACTTGAACCTAGGACCCCATGATTAACAGTCATGTGCTCTAACCGACTGAGCTATTCAGGCATTCGATCCGGCTCGGTGGCCGTTTCGGAATGCAAATATAAGGCAAAAATTTTTCCCTGCAAAATTTTTCGCGAAAAAATAAACGAAAGCAATACCTCGCCGGACAGGATAATCGCAAAGGACGGATGTGTAAAAAAGGCCATCGGTCGGGATTATCGAGAGAGAGCAGGCTGCCGAATTGTCCTATTGCCTGTGAAAACTGTCAGATTTTCTAACGCGGACGAGTGGAAGCGGCTCCATAGGGGTCGAGGTATTGCACGCGAATCGGGAGCGAATCGGGATTGTTTCTGTGTTTTTCGGTCTTTGCGGTATGTTTTTTTTGTCGGATGATGCAAATATCAGGCCGAAACGATGATTTTTTTCGCTCGGATTGTTTATTTTATTCAATTTCGGCTGGAATGCGCTTCCTGCCGGTGGTTTCGCGGGGCGAGGCTGTCATCGAATTGCCGCTCTCGTGCAGTTTATTCGGCGGTTCCGAGTACGAATCGCAGCAGGGCTTCGGCCGTCGCTTCGGGTTCTTCGACGAATCCCATGTGGCCCGAATGTTCCAGCCATGCGACTTGCGCTTCGGGGTGCTCGGCGATCATGCGTTCGGCGACCTCCGCCGGAATGTAGCCGTCCTTGCGCCCCAGCACGAACAACACGGGAACCTGCGTCGTGCGGAGCAGTTCGTTGCGGTCTTTGCGCGCAATCATGCCGTTCAAGAGCGCCACGATGCCCGCATCTTCCGTTACGTAGACCTGTTCGGTCAAATCTTCGATGGCATCGCGCAGCCGGGCGCGGTTTTCTTCGGCGAATCCGGCGGACGGGGCGATGCGTGAAAGCAGCTCCTTGCGGCCCGATTGCACGATTTCGATTTCGCGGCGGCGATTCTCCTGCTTTTCGGGGGTATCGGCGTTGGGCGTGGAGCTCAACAGCACCAGCCCTTCGAGCAGCTGGGGATGCCGCTCGCACAGCGCGAGCGCGACGTATCCGCCCATCGAATGGCCCACGACCGTGCAGCGGTCGATGCCGAGCGCGCGGATGCCGGCGGCAACCGTGTCGGCGAGGAACTCCATCGAGTGGCACTGGCCCTCGACGACCGAGATGCCGTGTCCGGGCAGGTCGACCGTCACGACCCGCACCTGCTTGTAGAGCAGCGGCACGAAGTCGTCCCACACGAGCAGCGATTCGAGGTATCCGTGCAGCAGCACCACGCACCGCTCGCCGACCTGCGAATCGCAGACGTGCAGGGCGGTGTCGCCCGCCATGATGAATCGTTCGGTCATGGGGCGTCGGGGGTCGGTTATTCGATTTCGCCGCTGAAAATCCGTCGTGCGGGGCCCGTGAGGCGGATGCCGTTGTATTGCTGCACGCCGTCGCGGAAGAACCGGACGCGAAGCCGTCCTCCCTGCACGTCGACGTCGAACTGGTGCACGTCGGGCTGGCGGACGAAATTGGCAATCAGCGCAGCGGCGACGGCTCCCGTGCCGCAGGCGAGGGTTTCGTTTTCGACGCCGCGTTCGTAGGTGCGGATTTTGAGTTTGCCGTTGGAGCGCACCTCGACGAAATCGACGTTCGTGCCGTTGGGGAAGTTGTCGGCATCGTAGCGGATGCGCCGTCCGCGTCCGCAGACATCGACGGCATCGGCGAAATCGACGAACTCCACGTAGTGGGGCACGCCGGTGTTGAGCGACCAGCCGTTGCCGACGGTGCGTATCTCGGAGACGGGAATCATCCCCAGCTCGACCTCGCCGCCTGCGCCTTTGACCTGACGCAGCGTTGCTTCGTGCACGCCGTCGGTGGCTTTGAAGCGGCAGGTTTCGCCGCAGAGCTCCAAATGACGGGCGAACAGCACGAAACAGCGTGCGCCGTTGCCGCACATCTCGCCTTCGGAGCCGTCGGCATTGAAATAGCGCATGACGCACGTGCCTTCGTCGTCGCATTGCAGCGTCATGAGGCCGTCGGCCCCGATGCCGAAGTGGCGGTCGCACAGTCGGGCGATGCCGTGCGCCGTAGGCGTGAACCGGCCCGAACGGTTGTCGATGAGGATGAAATCGTTGCCCGCACCCTCGTATTTTGCAAAAGTCGTTGGCATAAGTACGACAAAAATAGTAAAAAAATCGCGGGTTCCAGCCCGAATTCTCGGCGGATGTCGTCGACGG
>CAMWYI010000104.1 GCA_947178455.1 uncultured Alistipes sp.
TTCTCGCTCATGGGGTCGCGCGACCTGTCGGTCATCTCGACGCCGCCGCCCAACCGCCAGCCTATCGTCACCGAGTCGCACGTCTTTTCCGAAGAAATCATCCGCGATGCTATCGAAACCGAGTTGGCGCGCGGCGGACAGGTCTACTTCGTCCACAACCGCGTCGAGGATTTGTTGACGGTGCAGGGGATGATTACGCGCCTTTGCCCGAAAGCCCGCGTCGGCGTCGGACACGGCCAGATGCCCGCCGAACGGCTCGAAAAACTCATCATGGACTTCATCTACGGCGAGTTCGACGTGTTGCTGGCGACCACAATCGTCGAGAACGGCATCGACATCCCCAATGCCAATACGATTATCATCGACAACGCGCAGAATTTCGGGTTGAGCGACCTGCACCAGTTGCGCGGGCGTGTCGGGCGTTCCAACCAGCGGGCCTATTGTTACCTGTTCTCGCCGCCCGACGAGCTGTTGTCGTCCGATGCACGGCGGCGTTTGCGCGCTATCGAGGAGTTTTCCGATTTGGGTTCGGGCTTCAACATCGCCATGCAGGATTTGGACATTCGCGGTGCCGGCAATCTGTTGGGGGCCGAGCAGAGCGGCTTCATCGCCGACATCGGTTTCGAGACTTACCAGAAAATCATGAACGAGGCCATCGCCGAGCTGCGGGCCGAAGGGTTGGAGGTCGCCGGACTGAATCCCGCCGAGCAGCAGGCTGTGGCGCAGCAGGCTTATATCGACGACGCGCATATCGACATCGAGGTCGAGGCTTCGCTGCCCGATACCTACGTCACCCAGCAGGCCGAGCGGCTGAAACTCTACCGTGAGCTCGACTCCTTGCAGTCCGAAGACGCGCTGCAAGCCTTCGAGGCGCGCCTGACAGACCGCTTCGGCGCCCTGCCGCGCGCGGCGAAAGAGTTGCTGAACGTCGTGCGGCTGCGTTGGGAGGCCATTCGGCTGGGCATGGAACGGGTCAAGGTCAAGAACGGGTTGATGATTGTGCACTTCGTCGGCGAGGAAAATTCGCCTTACTACAAGAGCGACACCTTCATGGAGTTGTTGCGCCGTGTGACGCAGCATCCCGACCGCTTCGTGCTCAAACAGCACAATAATAAGCTGGCGATGACCGTTAGAAACGTAAAGGACGTCGAGGACGCCTGTAAAACGCTGCAACAGTTGTGAATCTGCTCGTCGACATAGGCAATACACTGGTCAAATGCGCCGTGACCGCGCAGGGCGAGGTCATCGCCGAAGCGCGGGCCGAACGCTTGACCGCCGCGATGCTCGACGGTTTGTTGGCCGACCGGCCGGTCGAGCGGGCTATCGTCAGTTCGACGCGCGGGGCCGCCGCCGAAGCGGTCGCTTTGGTGCGCAGTCGGGTGGGGCATTGTCTGGAATTCACGCCGGCGACGCCCGTGCCTATCGGCAACGCCTACCGTTCGCCCGAAACGCTCGGCCGCGACCGCTTGGCGGCGGCTGTCGGAGCGGCGACGCTTTGGCCGGGCCGCGACGTGCTGATTGTCGATTTCGGAACCGCGCTGACCGTCGACCTCGTAACGGCCGACGGCGTTTTTCGCGGCGGGTGCATCTCGCCCGGTCTGCGGATGCGGCTGCGTTCGCTGCACGACTGCACGGCCGCACTGCCTTTGTGCGAACCGGCCGACTGGCCCGACGGCGAATGGCTTGGCCGCACGACCGAAGAGGCCCTCGTGCGGGGAGCGGTGCAGTCGATTGCGTTTGAAATCGAGGGATATGCCCGTCGTCTGCGCGAAAAATTCGCCGGTTTGTGCGTGATTTTTACCGGAGGCGATGCCCGATTCTTTGAAAAACGAATTAAAAACACGATATTTGCAAATCGGAATCCGGTCTTTTGCGGACTGGACAGAATTTTGGAGTATAATGTACGCGAAGAACACCTTGATTAGCCTGCTGGTTGCGACCGCGGTGTTGTCGTCCGTCGCGGTTCGGGCCCAGACGAGTAGCGTGAACGCCTTTTCGCCCTATACCATGTACGGTATCGGCGAGCTGAACACGCCCGGAACCCTGCCGATGCGTTCGATGGGCGGCGTCGGGGTGGCCATGCGCAACGTGGGCGGCATCAACCTGCTTAATCCGGCGTCGTACAGCATCGCTCCGCAGAAGAGTTTTCTCTTCGACTTCGGCGGCGAGGGGCAGAATTTTTACAATGCGCAGTCCGTGCTCGATACCCAGTCGGGGGATTATGCGTCGAAACATACGGCCTACAATACGTTCAACATCCGCGACATCGCCTTGCAGATTCCGCTGGCCAAGAAACTCGGTCTCGGCTTGAGCCTCACGCCGTACAGCTCGGTGGGCTATCGCATGCGTTACGACCACCCCTATTCCGACGACGACCCCGTGTGGGGCAACGTCGGTTCGGTGCAGTATGACTATCAGGGCGAGGGCGACGTGACCGAAGTCAAATTGGGCGTCGGCTGGGAGCCGTTCAAGAATTTTTCGATCGGCGTCGCGGCCCAGTACTATTGGGGCGACATTGACCGCGATTACGTGGCATCGGCTTCGACCATTACGGGCTCCGGTTCGGTTTCGTCGATTTCCGGCAAAGACAATTACTCCGTGTCGAGTTTCAAGGGGCAGGTGGGCGTCCAGTGGGTCGCGCTGCTCAACGAGAAACGGGCCCTTTCGTTCGGTGCTACCTACGATTTCGGCGGAGACTTGCGGCCGCGCGTGGCTTCGACCATGACCATCGGCAACATGACGAACACCGTCGTGCGCGACGAAACGACCGACCTGAAGCTGGTCTTGCCGCATCAGGTGGCTGTCGGGGCCTATTACCAGACTGCCAAGTGGGTATTGGGCGCCGATTACGTCTATCAGAACTGGGGCGGCCGCAACAAAGGCTCCGTGCAGACGGGCGTCTCCGGAACGGGCGAAAATAGGCACTCCTATGCGGTGGCCTACACCAATACGAGCACCATTAAGCTGGGTGCGGAGTTTACGCCGGGCCGCTACGACGTGCGCCGTTTCCTGAAACGCTGCGCCTATCGCGCCGGATTCCGGTACGGACGTTTCAATCAGACGTTCGACGGCCAAGAACTCGGCGAATGGGCCGTGACGGCCGGTGTGGGCATTCCCGTGCACTTCCTTTCGGTGTCGGGCATCAACGTCGGACTGGAATACGGCCGACGCGGCTACAACGTAGCCGAACGCATCGGACTGGTGCGTCAGCAGTATTTCAAATTCGCCATTGGCTTCTCGCTCTTCGGGGCGGGCGGCGAAAATCAGGACTACTGGTTCCTGCGACCTAAATACGACTAATCTAATCATAAAAAACTCATTCAATAGGTATGAAAAGCATCCGAATCCTGTTATCCGTCGCATGCGTTTGGGCCGTTGCTGTGTCGTGGGCCCAAGATTTCAGCGACCCGAAGTACGCCAAATGGGGTACGACGCCCGAAGAACGCAAAGAGAACATGATGAACAGCTCCTTCCTGAAAGAGGAGGTGTCCAACCGCAACTACAATCAGGCGGCCGCTTATTTCCAGTCGCTGGTGGCCAAGTGCCCGACGGCGACCGAAAACATTTACGTGCACGGTACCACCTTGTACAAGAACAAAATCAACCGCGCCAAGACGCCCGAAGAGAAACGGATGCTCATCGACTCGCTGATGACGGTTTACGATTTGCGTTTGCAGCATTTCGGCAACCATGCCACGCGCGGCAAGGCTTATATCCTCGACCGCAAGGCGCGTGAGGTGGTCATCTATCTGCCCCAAGAGCGCGAGACCGTGCGCGCAACGTTCCGTGCCGCTATCGAGGCCGGCGGCAACGCCACGAAACCCGACTTGGTGGTGGCTTACTTCGCCAACCTGTGCGACGATTACAAGAATACCGACGACGTGTTGGCCGACGAGATTATCGCCGAATACGACCGCATGTCGGCTATTTTCGCCGAGAATCCGGCTGCTGCCGACGAGAAATCGCAACTCGACGCTGCGTTCGGTTTGAGCGGGGCCGCCAGCTGCGAGAACCTCGAAAAACTCTTTTCGACCCGTTTGGCCGCTGCGCCCGACGACATCGACTTGCTGGCGCAGGCCGTTTCGCTGATGTCGCGTGCCAAATGCGACAGCGAGTTCTATTTCAATACGGCCGAGAAGTATTACACCTTGAAACCGTCGTCGGAAACCGCCATGTTCTTGGCGCAGGCTTTCCAGAACAAGGGCGATTATGCCAAAGCCTCCAAGTATCTCAACGAGGCGTTGGCTACCGAGACCGATTCCGTCGAGCGCGAGAAACTGCTCGTGCGCATCGCATTGGTCGACATGGCATCGAACAATATGGCGGGTGCCGCTGCGGCTGCCCGTCAGGCGCGCGATCTGAATCCCGAAGACGGCGTGCCGTACTTCATCTTGGCGCAGTGCTACGCTGCTTCGGCCGTCGCTTGCAAGGATTTCGCCGGTCAGAGCATCTATTGGGTCGCTTACGACACGATGGCCCGTGCCGTCGAACTCTTGCAGAACGATGCCGACTACCTGCCGCGAGCCAAGCAGCAGCTGGCCAGCTACCGCAGCTATTTCCCCACGAACGAGGAGCTCTTCTTCAACGAAGTGAAAGAGGGCACGCGTTACACCATTTCGTGCGGATTGGCTTCGGGCATCGCGACGACCGTTCGCGCCCGTTAGTTTTTCCACTCGATTTTTCGGAGCAGTCGATTGCATGACGGCCTTTCGCGAAAAGTATCTTTCGATGGCACTCTCCCTCGTGGGGAGTGCCGTCTTGCTGTGCGCATGCGAAGATACGCCGCCGCCGGTCGACCCCGCTGCCGAAGAGACCATGATGACCGAGTACTGCGAAGACCTGACGATCGTCGAATCGGAGAACGGACAGCGTTCCTACCGTTTCACGGCTCCGTTGGTCGAGGGTTATTCGCAGGCGCGCGAGCCGTACCGCGAATTTCGCAAGGGCGTCCGCATGGTGACTTATCAGGACGATTCGCTGTCGTCGGTCGACGTCGTCTTGACGGCCAATTACGCTATCTATTACGAGAAGCGCAAGTTGTGGGAGGCCAAAGGCAACGTCGTGGTCGAGAAATTCGATGGCAAGAAACTCTACACCCAGCAGTTGTTCTGGAACGCCACGACCAAAAAGGTCTATTCCAACGTCGACACGCGCATCGTGCAGGGTGATCGGGTCGACGCTATCGGGGCCGGTTTCGAGACCGACGAGGAGTTCAAGGATTGGCGGTTCCGTTATTCGAGGGGGCAGACCGAAGTCGATGTTTCGCTGCGCGAGCCGTCCGATTCCGTGCGGCAGACCAAACCCGCTGCTGCCCGCAATTCCGATGCGGCCGCTTCCGACGGCAAGGCCGCTCCGGCCCGCAGCGCTTCCGCTGCGGAAGCTTCGTCCGGACGCAAGGCTCCGCCTGACCGCGAAACGACCCGAAAACCGCTTCGTCCGGCCACCGAGCGCAAGCTCGCGCCTGTCCACGAACTCGCGCCCGCTCGTGAACTTGCACCCGCCCGCGAAACCGAAAAAATGCGGGACGTTTCTCCGCGCAACCTCGATTCCGAAACTCCGCTCGCCGTACCGCACCGGCCTGCGATTCGGCGACGGTTAGACCGTGCAGACGAGGCGGCGGAAACGCCCTCCAAAAGCGAAAAGTGATGCTTACTTCCGTCATTCTCATCGGGGCCATGTTGCTGCTGTCGGCGTTTTTCTCCGGCATGGAAATCGCTTTCACGAGCAAAAACCGGCTGAAATTAGAAATCGACCGCAAGCAGAGCCGCCTGTTCGATTTCATCGCCGACATCTTCGCACGCCACCCGGGCCAGTACATTACCACGATTCTCGTCGGCAATAACATCGCGCTGGTCGTTTACTCGCTCTACATGTCGTTGCTGTTGAGGGGGTTGTTCGCGCTCGCCGGATGGGAGGCTGCCGCTCGCAACGGCTCCGTCGCAGTCGAAACGGCCGTCTCGCCGCTGATTATCATCTTTGCCGCCGAGTTTCGGCCCAAGTCGAGTGTCCGCAACACTCCCAATTTCTACTACCGGTTTTTCGCA
>CAMWYI010000105.1 GCA_947178455.1 uncultured Alistipes sp.
CAATGAGATTGCCCTACGTCGGGCCGCCGTGCTGGCGGACAACGTGCGGACGTGGGGCATCGGCAATACTGTTGTGACGGTCGGCGAACCCCGCCAGCTGGGCGATTGCGAGGGGATGTTCGATGTCGTGGCGGTCGATGCGCCCTGCTCGGGCGAGGGGATGTTCCGCAAAGACCCCGATGCCCGCGCGGAGTGGAGCGAGCAGAACGTGCGGCTGTGCGCCCGACGGCAGGACGAGATTTTGCGCGAAGCGTGGCGGGCCCTGCGCGCTGGCGGGACGCTGATTTACAGCACCTGCACCTTCAACCGCGACGAAAACGAGGGCACGCTGGAACGGATGCTCGCATGGGCGGGCGACGAGGTGGTGCCGTCGGACGAAGTGCCGGTCGACGTGGCTTGGGGCATCGTTTGCGGCGAGGTCAGGCCGTTCCGCACCTACCGTTTTTATCCGCACCGAGCGTGCGGCGAGGGATTTTTCGCGGCCGTTGCGCGCAAGGCGGGCGAGCCGGACGGAACCTCGCGCGCGCGTCGTCCGAATGCGAAGGCGCGGCGGGGAGTCGTGGCACCGGCCGACCGTGCGGCGGCTGCGGAGCTGGCCCGTTGGGTGCAGGAACCGGAGCGGATGATGTTCGTATCGGCTGCCGATACGTTTTATGCGTGGTACGGGGCGCAGGCCGAAACGGTGCGGATGCTGTCGGAACGGCTGCCGGTCGTTTATTCGGGCGTGGCGATGGGCCAGCTGTTCAAAGGGCGGCTGAAACCCGACCCGGCACTGGCATTCTTCGCAGGACTGAATCGTGGTGCGCTTCCGGCGGCGGAACTCGATGCGGAACGGACGCTGCGCTACCTGCGGCGGCAGGAGGTCGACGCGGCGGAGTTCGCGGAGGGGATGAATCTGGTCTGTGCGCGAGGGCGTGCGCTGGGTTTTGCAAAGCGAATCGGTGTGCGGGTGAATAACCTGTATCCTAATTCGCTGCGGATTGTCCGCCAATAATCCTAACGACCGACAGAAAAGAGAAAAAGGTACCTTAATAAACAGGGATGGCCGAGAAACTTTTTTATTCGATGGGCGAGGTGTCGGAGCTGTTCGACGTCAATCAGTCGCTGATTCGCCATTGGGAAAAGCAGTTCGACGTGCTGCGTCCCAAGCGCAACAAGAAGGGCAACCGCTTGTTCTCGCCGCAGGATGTCGAGTACCTGAAACAGATTTACCACCTCGTCAAGGAGCGCGGTATGACGCTCGACGGGGCGCGCAAGGCCTTGCGCCGGCATCGGGCCGACAGCGGCGTGCCGCGCGATGCGGAGTTGATGGAGCGGTTGCAGCGCATTCGGTCGATGTTGGTCGAGGTGCGCGAGCAGCTCAAAGAGACCCCCTCCGACGAGGTGTACTCGGATAGCGAGGTCGACCGCGAACCGGCGGCCGCCGAAATTGCGGAAATTCCGGCGGCTCCGGCCGTCGTCGTAGAAGCTGCCGCAGCGGTTGCCGCCGAACCTGCTTTGGTAGACGAACTTACTCCGGCGGAAGCGGAATCCGTTTGGCCGGAGGAGCCTGCCGTTGAATCCGTTTGGCCCGAAGAACCGGCGGCCGAATCCGTTTCGGCGGAAGAATCGGCAGCCGAACCTGCTCCGGCGGCAGAGCAGGCGGACGGCCCGGCGGAGCCGGAAACTCCCGCACGGGCGGAAACCGAACCCACGACCGCAGCCGGAACCGTGAAAAAGCCCCGCCGCAAAAAGGACGACGACAACCACGAACTGTTCGCCTACTACGAACAATCGCTCTTTTAATCATTCGCGTGTATGAAAGTTCAGACCGTTACCGATGCTATCGAGGCCTTCGCACCGCTGGCGTGGCAGGAGAGCTACGACAACGCGGGGCTCATCGTGGGCCGACCCGACGACGAAGTGCACGCTGCGCTGCTGGCGGTGGACGTGACCGAAGCGGTGCTCGACGAAGCCGAAGCGACGGGCTGCGACATGGTGATTACGCATCATCCCATCGTGTTCCACCCGCTGAAACGCTTTAATTCGGCCGATTACGTGCAGCGGTGCGTCGAACGGGCTATCCGGCGGGGCATTGCGCTCTATGCCTGCCACACCAACCTCGACAGCGCGCCGGGCGGTATGAGTTGGCAGCTGGCCGAGATGCTGGGCGTGGGCGCGCTGCGCGTGCTGCAACCGGCGGCACCCGATTCGCCGGTGGGATTCGGGGTGGTCGGCGAACTGCCGGAACCGGTCGCAACGGACGATTTCATGCGCCGGATACAACAGACGCTGGCCGTGCGCTGCATCCGGCACAGCGACTGGGTGGGGTCGGAAGTGCGGCGCGTGGCGGTCTGCACGGGGGCCGGAGCCTCGCTCATCGGCGAAGCGCGCCGCGCCGGAGCGGACATCTACGTCACGTCCGACCTGAAATACAACGATTTCATGACCCCCGACGGCGCACTGACCGTCGCGGACATCGGCCATTTCGAGAGCGAATGTTGCGCAATTCGGCTGCTGTTTGCGATTTTGTCGAAAAATTTGCTTAACTTTGCCGTTCGCGAGAGCCGATGCTCGCGCAATCCGGTGAATTATTGGGTGTAAAAATAATTTGGAACACGATATGGCAACGCAGAAAAAGGCCGTCGAGGCCGAATACTCGATGCAGGAGAAAATTTTGGCACTCTACGAGTTGCAGAAAATCGACAGCAAAATCGACGAAATCAACAAGGTGAAGGGCGAACTGCCGCTGGCCGTGCAGGGACTCGACGACGAACTGGCCGGTCTGCAAGAGCGCACCGACAAAATCAACAAGGAAATCGAGGAGCTCAACACGCTGACCAAACAGCGCAAGCGCGAGGTGGATCAGGCGAAAATCATGATTACCAACTACAAGGAGCAGCAGAACAACGTGCGCAACAATCGGGAGTACGACGCTATCACGAAGGAAATCGAGTATCAGGAGTTGGAAATCGAGCTGGCCGAAAAACGGCTGAAAGAGTATGCCGCCGGCATCAAGACGAAGAAAACGCAGCTGGAAGAGACGGAGAGCATCGTGAACGAACGCAAAGCCGACCTCGAAGCCAAGAAACAGGAGCTGGACGGCATCGAAGCCGAGACCGCACCGCAAGTCGCCCAGTTCGAGGCGCAGGCTGCGAAAGCCAAAGTGCGCATCGACGAACGGCTGCTGACGGCTTACGAGCGGATTCGTCGCAATTTCCGCAACGGACTGGCCGTCGTGCCTATTCGTCGCGACGCGTGCGGAGGGTGTTACAACCACATTCCGCCGCAGCGGCAGTCGGACATCCGGCAGGGCAAGAAAATCATCGTCTGCGAATACTGCGGCCGTATCTTGGTCGACGACCCCGAAACGACGACGGAAGCATAGCGACCGGTTTGCCGGTGCATGGAAAAAGCAGCAGGCTTCGTGTTAGCACGGAGCCTGCTGCTTTTGTGTCGTGTCGGTGCTTGTGCCGCGTCAGTTGATGCGGTAGGCTTTCTGTACGCCGCGGATGTGCAGTATGGAGTGGATGAGCGTGTCGACGATGTTGGCACCCGGCACCTCGACGGCGACCGTGCCGCGCAGCGTGCCGCCCGATGCCGCCTCGAACGCCAGCGACCGGATGTTGAGCTTCAAATCGCGGCTGATGACCTCGGTGATGTGGTTGGCCATGCCCGTCGTGTCGGCCGCGATGATGCGTATCGTGACGCGGAACGCTCCCTCGGCCGACTTGCGCCAGCGCGCCTCGATGATGCGATAGGGGTAGTTCTCGTGCATGCGGCGCGCGTTGGGGCAATCCGTGCGGTGGATGGTGATGCCCGAATTGATGGTGATGAAACCGAACACGTCGTCCCCCTTGATGGGGTTGCAACACTTGGCCAATTTGTACTGGATTTTCGAGATGTCGTCGTCGATGACCAGCGCATCCTGCGACCCTGCGGCGGCCGGTGTTTCGCGGGCGGCAGCGGTGGCGGTTTTCTGCCGTTCGAGCTCGGCGGCTGCGGCGCGCCGTTCTTCGTCGGCCTCGCCCGACAGATGCCGCGCGAGAATATCCTTGATGCTTCCGAAGTCGATTTTCTGCGTCGCAATCATCGCGTAAACCTCCGTCCCCAACCTCAATTTGAAGTATCTTCCTAAATAAGCTACAGCCTCATCAATGGTTAGAGAAAATTTCCAGTTTTTCAGCTTGCGCTCCAACTCCTCGCGGCCCATGCGCGTGTGTTTGGCCTGCTCCTCGCGCAAGAACGACTTGATTTTCGCACGCGCTTTGGTCGTGGTCACGTAGTTGAGCCAGTCGGGTTTGGGCGTCTGGTTCTTCTGGGTCAGAATCTCCACGATATCGCCGTTGTGGAGCGTTTCGCGAATGGACACCGCCCGCTGGTTGACCTTGCCGCCCACGCACGAACAGCCGAGCGACGTGTGGATGTCGAACGCGAAGTCGAGCAGCGAGGCCCCTTCGGGCAGCTTGCGCAGGTCGCCGTTGGGCGTGAAGACGAAAATCTCGCCCGAAGCGGGTTTCGCATCGAACCGCTGCGCCAGCGACTGGGTCGTGTCTTCGAGCAGCTCGCGCAGGCGGCCGAGCCACATTTCGCTGGTCTGCGCCCCCTGATTGACCCCTTTGTAACGCCAGTGGGCCGCGATACCGCGTTCGGCGACGGCGTCCATGCGTTCGGTGCGTATCTGCACCTCGACCCAACGTCCGTCGGCCGAAACGGTCGTGTGCAGCGATTCGTAGCCGTTCGATTTGGGGATGCTGATCCAGTCGCGCATGCGGGTCGGGTTGGGCGTATAGTAATCCGTTACGACCGAGTAGACCGTCCAGCAGAGCGGCTTTTCCTGTTCGGGCGGGCAGTCGATGATGATGCGGATAGCGAAAATGTCGTATACGCCCTCGAACGGCACGTGCTGTTTGCGCATCTTCGTCCAAATGGAGAAAATCGACTTCGTGCGGCTTTTGATGTGGTACTTCACGCCCATTGCGTCGAGCCGCTCGGTGATAGGCACCAAGAAGCGGGCGATGAAGTCGCGACGCTCTTCGGCGCTCTCGGCCAGTTTGCGGACGATGTGTTCGTAGTCTTTGGGTTCGAGGTACTTGAGCGCGATGTCTTCCAATTCGCTTTTGAGCGAGTAGAGGCCCAGTTTGTGGGCGATTTGGGCATAGAGGTTGAGTGCTTCCCAACTCTTTTTGCGCCATTTCTCGCGCGGGAACATGTCGAGCGAACGCATCACTTCGAGCCGGTCGGCCAGCTTGATGAGGATGACGCGCGGGTCGGTCGAGTAGCTGACGATGAGGTCGCGGAAGTTATTGGCCTGCTCGGACGAAATTTTCAGTTTGAGCTCAGAGATGTTCGCCAGTCCGACGGTAATCCCGACGACCTGTTCGCCGAAGCGGTTTTGGATTTCTTGGGTCAGTTGCAGGAACTCGTCGGCAGGCAGTTGCTTGTGGGCCAGCCGCACGACGTCGTGCAGAATCGACGCGACGGTCGAATTGCGTCCCAGCCCGATTTCGGAGATGACGATTCGGGCGAGGCCGACGGCATGGTCCAACAGGGGCGACCCGTCGTAGCGGGTAAGTCCGGCAAGCCGTTCGTCGGCAAAGGCAAGTGCTTCGTCGACCAGTCGTTGCGTCTCCTGCGAAAAGTTGCTCTGCACCAGCGTGCGGAGCGATTCGTAACGTGTAAAATCCATAACTCACTGCACCTTGAATCCCAATCTACAAATATAGTGAATTTTTATTCAAGTATAGCTTTCGGGGAGGGCGTGGAGCAACACAAAATGCAAATAAATTTGGTGATACGTTCTTCTTTTCATATCTTTGTCTCCGACATATTGAAAGCGCATCGGCTTTTCTTCTCGAACCAAAACTTGGACAATTTTGACGCGAAGAAGAATTTAAGTTGATGCTCACGCTGTTTTTAGGCGTGGGCATTTCTTCAATCTTCTTTGCGG
>CAMWYI010000106.1 GCA_947178455.1 uncultured Alistipes sp.
TCTTTCAGCAGAACCGATTTCAGCAAGTTGGCCGGTTTTTTCGGCAGAATGAACGAAGCGGTTTCTTCGTTTTCCGTTTCGGTCTCGTACTTCACTAATTTGTGCGCATCCGTTCCCACGAACGTCAGCGTCGAGGGAGCCAGATTGAAGAAAATACCGTTCATCACGGGGCGCAGCTCATCGTCGGCCGTCGCGAAAATCGTTTTGTTGATGCCGTTCACAAGGGTATCGACATTCAGTTTGAGCGACTTCTTATCGTCGCTCAACTGCGGCACGGCCGGATAGCTGACCGCACTCGCGCCCGGCAACGACAGCGAACCGCTCTTCCAGTTGATAGCGATGACCCAGTTTTTGTCGTTGACGTCGATTTCGAGCGGCTGCTCGGGAAACTCTTTCAATGAATCGAGCATCAGTTTGACCGGCGCGGCAATAGTGCCCTCGCTTTCCACATTGTCGACTTCGATCGAACCGGTCAAGGTAGTTTCGAGGTCGGAGGTGGTCACTTTCAAGGTTTTGCCCGTGAGCTCCATCAGGAAGTAGTCCAAAATGGGCAGGGTGTTCTTATTGCTGATGACTTTTCCGGTCGTCGCCAAAAGCGAGAGCAACGCGGAGCTGGATACGGTGAATTTCATAAGACTGATTCTTTTTTATTTGTTTTGATTTTATTATTCCAATACGGCTAATTTGTCGAGCGCGGTCTCGATCATTCGGCGTACGAACGGTTTGTAGTCGGTGCAGGCATCAAGCGCGATTCGTTGTGCGATAATCGTGCAGATAGTCGCCGCACGATGCCCCATCAGCGCGGCAAGACCGGCCAACGCCGAGCCTTCCATCTCGAAGTTGGTGATGCGCCGTCCGTTGTAATCGAACGATTCGATTTTTTCATTCAGTTGCGGGTCTTGCGGTTGCAGACGCACCCACCGGCCCTGCGGCCCGTAAAATCCGGGCGCGGCAACGGTAATTCCCTCGACCGTCACGTCGCGGAAGTGCTCGAACAGCGTTTTGTCCGCGTCGATGAAATACGGTTTCGGTAACAATTCATTCCAGCCCGTATGTTCGATGAAGGCCCGCTCCATTGCCAAGTCGCACACCTCGTTACGGCCCTTGTAGTAGTTCAGCAGGCCGTCGAATCCGAGCGAAGTCCGAGCGAACACGAAATCGCCCACTTTGATGTCGGGCTGCAAGGCACCCGAAGTGCCCAATCGAACGAGGGTCAGACGCCGTTTTTCGGATTTCTCCTGACGGGTCGCGAAATCCACATTCGCCAGCGCATCGAGCTCCGTCACCGAAATGTCGATATTACCGATGCCGATGCCGGTCGAGAGCACCGTCATGCGTTTTCCTTTGTAAGTACCTGTCACGGTGCGGAATTCACGATTCGCCACCTCGCACTCTTTTTTCTCGAAAAATCCGCTCACCATCGCCACACGGCCGGGGTCGCCCACCAGAATCACCGTATCGGCCAGTTGCTCGGGTAGCAGGTGCAGATGAAAAATCGAACCGTCTTCGTTGATTATCAACTCCGAAGCAGGAATCGTCCTCATTGTTTCGTAATTTTTGCGTTTGTATATTTGGCATAAAAGTAATATATTTACCTCGAATAACAAAACTTTCGACCGGTGAACGAATCGCTTTTCATCAAAAACGAACTTTCGGTCGCGGCATTCACGGCTCGACCGGATGAAATTCGGGTGAACGTCTTGCGCTGTCGGCACGAAAATGGCTGTCATCACGTGCAAGACCGACGTGTCGATACAACGATTCTCACTAATAACTAAAATTTATGATTCGTATTTTCTTACTGTTGTCCGCCCTCCTCGCGCTCGCTTCCTGCACCAACCGCAAAACGAGTTCCACCGCCGTTTCTTCGGCAACGGAAGCCGCGACAACGGCCGCCGACCAAGCCATTTACGGGACTTACACAGGGACGCTTCCGGCGGCCGACGCTCCGGGCATCGCCGTCACGCTGACGCTGTTCGACGACGGAAATTATACGCGCCGTTCGGAATACCTCGAACGCGATGCGATTTTCGACGAATGGGGCCGTTTTACAATCGAGACCGACCGGCTGACGCTCTATCCCGACGAAGACGAGGCGGACGATTGCTATCGTATCGAAAACAACCGCCTGCGACTGCTCGACAGCGAACAGCAGCCCATTACCGGAAAATTGGCCGAATACTATGTACTGACCCGAAAATAACCGCAAAAAAATGATTGAAGTAAACCGTTATATCGACGAACACAAGGAGCGTTTTATCAACGAGTTGTTCGACCTGCTCCGCATTCCGTCCATCAGTGCGCAATCCGAGCACAAAGCCGACATGCAGCATTGCGCCGAGTGGCTGGCCGCCGCACTGGCCAAAGCCGGAGCCGACCGTGCCGACGTTCTGCCCACCGAGGGTAATCCGGTCGTGTATGCCGAAAAAATCATCGCCCCCAAAGCCAAAACCGTATTGGTGTACGGACATTACGACGTGATGCCGGTCGACCCTCGTACCGAATGGCACACCGAACCGTTCGAGCCGGTCATTCGGGACGGACGCATCTGGGGACGCGGCGCCGACGACGACAAAGGCCAGTTGTGGATGCACGTCAAAGCATTCGAGGCGATGTGTGCCACCGATTCGCTCCCTTGCAACGTAAAATTCATGCTCGAAGGTGAAGAAGAAATCGGTTCGGCGAGCCTCTACGGATTCTGCGAGCGGAACAAAAAGCTGCTTCGGTCGGACATCATCCTCGTTTCCGACACCTTGATGCTCTCGTGGCAGACGCCCTCCATTACCTGCGGCGAACGGGGATTGGCCTACATAGAGGTGACCGTTACGGGCCCCGACCGCGATTTGCATTCGGGCCATTTCGGCGGAGCCGTCGCCAATCCGGCTAACGTGCTGGCCCGCCTGATTACGCAGCTGGTCGAACCCAACGGCCATATCGCGATTCCCGGATTTTACGACGATGTACGCGAGTTGACGACGGCCGAACGCAAGGCGTTCAACAAGGCACCGTTCAATTTGTCCGACTACAAACGTTCGCTCGACATCGGCGACGTCGCCGGAGAAGCGGGCTACACCACCCTCGAACGCACGGGCGTGCGTCCGTCGTTGGACGTCAACGGCATTTGGGGCGGCTACACGGGCGAGGGCACCAAGACGGTGATTCCGTCGAAAGCATCGGCCAAAATTTCCATGCGGCTCGTGCCGCATCAGGACTACCGCAAAATCGCCCGTCTGTTCACCCGCTATATCCGGTCGATTGCCCCGAAAAGCGTGAAAGTCGAGGTAAAAACCCTGCACGGCGGCATGCCGTACGTCTCACCGACCGACATGCCGGCCTACAAAGCTGCCGAAAAAGCGCTCGCCGAGACATTCGGCAAAAAACCGCTACCGTACTATTCGGGCGGTTCGATTCCGATTATCAGCGGCTTCGAGCGGATTTTGGGCGTCAAATCGCTGTTGTTGGGATTCGGACTGACCGAAGACGCCATCCACTCGCCGAACGAGAGCTACGGATTGGAACAATTTTACAAAGGACTGGAAACTATCCCCTTGTTTTACAAATACTTTGCAGAGCAATAGCACTCCGCCGCTCCGTCAGCGCATCTCCTCATAGGCATATTGCACGGCCCGATTGAGCTGCGCCACGAACGGTGCCGTTCGGCGGAACTCCGCCACCGCACGTTCTGCAAGATTCGGCTGGAACAAAAAATCTTCAGTCAGCGGTTTTTCGATGCCCCACTGTTTCAGCCGCAACAAATCGTCGTGCTCCGTTCCCGTCGGAAAACCTACGGGCGTGCGTTTGAGCGTATCGGAACGGTCGAGCCGAAAACCGCTCGCCTTGCGAATGTTTTTTACCAATTCGTCCCCGTTATCCAAAATCTCTTCGCGCACGGAACGCATTACGACCGGTTCGGGACAATAGAGCCCCGCCCAAAGCGAATGTTCGCCGACCAGCCGGTCGTGATTCGGTGCGATGTGCAGATAGTAACCGGCATACCCCGATTTCTTGCCGTGAGGTGCGACATAGACGCCGACCCAATTCTTATAGGGGCTTTTATCATTGCTGAACCGCGTGTCGCGGGCAATGCGGTAGGTGCAATCCTGCGGACGCAATCCGCCGACCGACGGGTCGAACGCCGAAATACCGGCTATCAACTCTTCGGCCAGCGCCGTAATGGTGCGCTTCACCTGCGCCCACTCGGAGCGATGCACATCGAACCAGTCGCGGTTGTTGTTGGCATCCAACCGCCGAAAAAAATCGAACAACTCTTCCATACTTCCGAATACGATTTACCAAGCGAATAACGGACGGTCGGACATCATGGCATTGACCTCGCGGCGCACGGCCTCGATGGTCTGCTGATTTTCGGGGTCTTGCAGCACACGGTCTATCAATTCGACAATAGGCGCCATGTCTTCTTCTTTCAGTCCGCGCGTCGTGACAGCGGGCGTACCGAAACGCAAGCCCGAAGTCTGGAACGGCGAACGGGTATCGAACGGCACCATATTCTTATTGGTCGTTATGTCGGCTGCCACGAGTGCCTTTTCGGCCTGTTTGCCGGTCAGTTCGGGAAACTTCGTGCGCAAATCGACCAGCATCAAATGATTGTCCGTACCGCCCGACACGATTTTATACCCGCGCCGGATGAACGCTTCGGCCATTGCCTGCGCATTCCGCTGCACTTGCTGCTGGTACTCTTTATAGGCAGGGTCCAGCGCTTCGCCGAACGCGACGGCTTTCGCCGCAATCACGTGTTCCAACGGCCCGCCCTGAATGCCGGGGAATACCGCCGCATTGAGAATCTGCGACATCTTTTTCACGACGCCTTTCGGAGTGGTAAGGCCCCACGGATTGTCGAAATCCTTGCCCATCAGGATAATACCGCCACGCGGACCGCGCAGGGTCTTGTGCGTCGTCGAGGTGACGATGTGGGCATATTTCACCGGATTGTCGAGCAGTCCGGCGGCAATCAAACCTGCCGTATGGGCCATATCGACCATCAGCAAAGCCCCTACTTCGTCGGCAAGCGCCCGCATCCGTTTGTAGTCCCATTCGCGCGAATAAGCCGAAGCACCGCCGACGATGAGTTTCGGACGGCACTCGCGCGCCAAACGTTCCATTTCGTCATAGTCGATGCGGCCGGTCGCTTCGTCCAGCCCGTAGCCGACGACCTTGAAGTATTTGCCCGACATGTTGACCGGCGCCCCGTGCGACAAGTGGCCGCCGTGCGCCAAGTCGAGCCCCATGAAAGTATCGCCGGGCCGCATGACCGCGAAAAATACGGCCATGTTCGCTTGGGCGCCGGAGTGCGGCTGGACATTGGCATACTCCGCACCATAAAGCTGACAAAGGCGCTCGATAGCCAACGACTCCACTTCATCGACCACTTCGCAGCCGCCGTAATACCGCGCGGCGGGATACCCTTCGGCGTATTTGTTGGTCAGTACCGACCCCATAGCCTCCAACACTTGGTCGCTGACGAAATTTTCCGACGCGATCAACTCGATGCCGCGTGTCTGACGGGCCCGTTCGGCCGCAATCAATTCAAAAATCCGGGTCTCTTTTTTCATGCGTGTAAATTTGCTGTTCCGAGTGGTAAAGATAACAAAATCCAGCTATAAAAGTGCACTTCCGAAAATTTTTCGTAACTTTGTTCATCCGTTCGCGGAAAAACACGGACGAAAAAGAATCATTTAACCAACAATTCAGAAAATTATGGGATTACTCGAAGGTACAGTCGCCGTCGTCACGGGTGCGGCTCGGGGAATCGGCAAAGCCATCGCTTTGCAATTCGCCAAAGAGGGTGCCGATGTATCATTCACCGATCTCGTCATCGA
>CAMWYI010000107.1 GCA_947178455.1 uncultured Alistipes sp.
GTCGGGGAGACTGGATTCGAACCAGCGACCTCCAACTCCCGAAGCTGGCGCGCTAACCGGACTGCGCTACACCCCGAACGATTACCCTCTACTTTCAAAGGCGCACAAAGATACGCCGAATTTCCGAATTCGCAAAATTATTTTTCAAATTTTATTGTGCGAACTCTGCATCCGCCCGTATCGCCGTGCCGTTATTCCTTCACACAACGCACCGACATACCGTTCGCTCGCGCATAGGCTGCCGAGGGTTCGGTGCCGACCGTCGTATTTTTCTTGTCGAACCAGAAATAGAATGCGGTCGATTCGCGATTCGGCTTGACATCTGCCGTCCAATACAGGCCGACCCAAGGCTGTGCATCTTCGGCCGGATTGGTGCGGACGGCAACCGATTCGGGCGTCGTGGCGGGTTGATAGATATTTTGGATTCGGCCGTTCAGATAGACCCGACGACCGGCCGCCATAAAGAGCGCGTTCGTCGTTCCGTCGGTCAAGGGCCACCCGAACACATCTTCATCCTCGACGGTCGGTGTTCCGACCGGAACCACACCGGCAAACACAGCGGCCGGAGCAACGCGCCACCCGTGCGGGCAAGGATCGTTCTTTTTGTTCCAGTCTTCGGATGCCGCCTGCCACATCCAATCGTAGCCGTTCTCCTTTACACCGGTAACAAAACTCAACGGATTCAGCCGTGCGTACTCTTCCGTACCCGTTTTCGCCGAAGATTCGACGAACTTTATGGCCGTACTTTTATTGTCGCCGTCGTAGATAGCTGCCGACGTTCCGTTATTCGCCCGATAGGCGGACGGGCCGATGAACGGGTCTTTCCGGCCCCATTGATAGAACAAGCCATAGGATGCGAGCCGTTCCGCGCCCGTTTCGGTGGAGTTGTCGAGCGCACCGAGATTCCGGCTCATCAATTCGTAGCCGTTCCACGCAACCGCATCTTCTTCGGGAGCATAGGCCACCGTCCAAACGTGCCAGCTCCACAGCAACGCACCGGACACATCGTAAGCTCCGATTACAGCGTTGCCTCGCATGATTTCGTCTGTATGCGTGGCATCCGAACCGACATAAAATGAGATTCGGCCCTCCTCCCAACAAAGATTCTGAATCAATCGCGAAGAACTTTGCCAAATTACGCCGACGCTGGTCGGCTGCACTTCGGAACCGTCGGCTCGAACCGGCACAAACAAATAGTGCGTATTCTTTTCGCTGGCAATAAAGCAGTTCGCCGGGCCGGAGAGCGTTCTTTCGCCCGCAACGCCTACGAACAGCGAAGCGCTTTTCAGCTTGTTGCCGGAGGTGTAACCGTTAATCGTAATCGTACCCGACGAAGCGACGGTACCGTCACCAGCCGATGCAGGCACGCCGACGGTCAAAGTCCGATTCGTCGCATCGAGCACCGCATTGTCGTCGCCCCAACCCGAAGGCTTGCTGGCAACGGAAAACCGCTCGACCCCGCGAGCCGAGAACTCGACGATTCGCGATTCTCCCGCGCCGGAAAAATAGACGGCCGACACCTCGAACGAAAGCACGGCATCCCCGTCGTCGTCCTTGCTGCACGCTGCGACCGACAGGCCCGCGACCAGCAGAAGAGCTTGTCTGAAAAAATTTATAAAGTCACGTTTCATAATCATCCGAATACTCTTGGCAAAGATAGCACAAGCCACGCGCAGAAACAAATTTATTCGCCGCTTATTTCCGCCTGCGACGTCGGCCCACGCGGCTGGAACAATTTTTGCCCTCGCCGGATAAACGAAAAAATCACGAAATAATTATGCGTCAGCCGAAAAAAGATGCGGAAAACGACCGCTCCGACAAACCGTTTCGGATTACGATTACCGAACAGGGGCCTTATTTGGTCTACGGTCGGCCGCCGTTGAGCGTCCAATACATCACGCCCGACAAGAACAACGAAAGTTGGGACTTTCGCGAGGGACGTCATTTTTCTACGGAGACGGAACCCACCGCACTCTGCCGCTGCGGGTCGTCCAAACGACACCCGTATTGCGACGGAAGCCATGCACAAGCCCAATGGGATTCGCGCCTTACGGCCGCTACAACGACCCGTCCCGATGAAATAGAAATCATCGAAGGCCCGACGGTCGACCTACTGGACATCAGCAAATTCTGCGTCTTTGCACGGTTTTGCCACCCGGCCGGAGATGCGTGGGAGTTGACCGAACGCTCCGCATCGCCAGAAGCCCGACAGCTGGCTATTCGGGAGGCGTCGATGTGCCCCAGCGGACGACTGACCGCACGCGACCGCCGAACGTTGCAAGCGTTCGAGTTCCGATTCGAGCCCGGGCTCGGACTTTTGGAGGACGAGGCAATCGGTTCCAGCGGCGGGCTGTGGGTACGCGGCGGCATCCCGATTCGTCGCCCCAGCGGCGAAACCGACGAAATCCGCAACAGGGTAGTGCTGTGTCGCTGCGGGCAGTCGAGCAACAAGCCCTATTGCGACGGAACCCACGCCGCCATCAAGTGGCGCGACGGAATCGCAAGCGAATCGGCAAACGAAGCACAACCCGAAGAGGTCTATTAATAAGAAACATCCTTGCAGGCAAAACCTGCAAGGATGCACTTCGTCCGAACAACCGGCACAATTATTTTTTCTCCGGTTTGGCAATCGTCTCACGCATCGACGTATCGGCCATGATGTTCTTCATCTTGTAGTAGTCCATCACGCCGAGATTGCCGTTACGGAATGCTTCGGCCATTGCCAGCGGCACTTCGGCCTCGGCCAGAATCACTTTCGCGCGGGCATCCTGCGCTTTGGCCTTGTTCTCCTGCTCCAAAGCGACCGCCATTGCGCGACGTTCTTCGGCTTTGGCCTGCGCGATGTTCTTATCGGCCTGTGCCTGATCCATCTGCAACTGCGCACCGATATTCTTGCCGACGTCGATGTCCGCGATGTCGATCGACAAAATCTCGAAAGCCGTTCCGGCATCAAGCCCCTTTTCGAGCACGACCCGCGAAATCGAATCGGGATTTTCCAAGACGATTTTGTGCGTCGCCGCCGAACCAATCGAGGAAACGATACCTTCGCCGACACGCGCCAGCACGGTTTCTTCGCCGGCACCGCCGACCAACTGCTTGATATTGGCACGCACCGTCACACGGGCTTTGGCAATCAACTGGATACCGTCTTTCGCAACGGCTGCGACCGGCGGCGTGTTGATGACTTTCGGGTTGACCGACATCTGCACCGCCTCGAACACATCGCGACCGGCCAAGTCGATAGCCGTCGCCATGCGGAAATCGAGCACGATACCGGCTTTCTGGGCCGACACCAGCGCATGGATGACATTCGTCACGTTGCCGCCCGCCAGATAGTGCGCTTCCAGCTCGTTGGGATTGAGCGACAAGCCCGCTTTCGTGCTCTCGATCATCGACGAAACAATGGTCGAGGGCGGCACCTTGCGCCAACGCATCAGAATCAACTGCAACAGACTGATTCGCACGCCAGAAACCAGCGCCGAAAACCACAGCCCCACCGGTATGAAATAAAACACGAGCCATACCGCGACGAGCGCCACGAAAATCACCAATGCAAGCATTCCTTGATCCATAATTCCTTCCATATTATTTTTCTATTTTTCGGACAATCACGCTGAAATTCTCGAATCCGACCACCTCCACCTCGCTGCGCGGGTCGATGTAGACATCCTGCGACTTGGCTTCGTAGGTGCGGCCGCCGATTTCCACCTTGCCCATCGGCGACAACCGCGAAACGCTCTTGCCGCGAACTCCGAGTTGCAACTCTTTCTCCGGTTCGGGCATCGACGAAGCAGGAATTTTCTGTTCCAGCGAAAAGCGCTGCCACGTCTTGGCACGCAACGAAACGATGACCGCCACGAGCGACAGCACCAAAATCGCACCGACAACGATGCACCCCGTCGACGAATCGTAATCGCGGAACGCCAAATAGACCGAACTGCCGTAACATACCAACGATAGGAGTGCGGCGATAGAGATACCGGGCAACAGAACCAACTCCGCAATCAGGAAAAGCAGACCGAAGAAGATGAGCAGAATGATGAAAAACATGGGTCGAATGAATTAATACGTCTTAAAGATAATCATTTTTTTTCGATTATCGTTCCGTCTCCGCTACTTTTATTTCGAGGTTGTCATCCTTTTGGCGAATCGCTTGGGCCACCTTTTCCGCCGTTTCCTTGTCGGACAACGGCCCCACGACAAAAAGATTCCGACCGACTTTCGAGACTTCGGCATCCGCCGCAATCGCAGCGATAGCCGCCCGAATCGGCTCCGAAAGCTCCGCTGCATCGAGCACCTCCACGCGATACGTCCGAGCGTCCGTGTCGGGATGTTGCGAATAGTTGCGAGCCACGCCGTGCTTCCAGCCGACGATTTCGGGACGGACGAATCCTCGCTTTTTCAGCAGCTCCTGCGCAGCTTCCGCCTCTGCAAGCGTGGCGAATCCTCCGGCATAGTAACTCCATTTTCCGTCGTCGACCGAATACCACAGCGGATACGCCCCTTTGAAAATCGACACCGGCCGTCTGGCACTGAACGTACCGAGCAGAATCCGATAAATCGTACCTCGGGCATATATCCGGCATTCGGGAATCGGATGACGGGCATCGTAGTGCGGCGTCTTCGAGAAAACCAGCGAATCGTACTCGACGAAAAAACGTTCGACGATTTCGATTTTCGGCACGCTGAAATCGACCGCTTCCACCCGCTTTCTAACTCCTGCAAGCGAATCGCAGGCCGCATCGAGGCCCAGCAAGCGGGCCATATCCATCTCATAATCGAGCGCCACACACTTGCGCACGCAATAATCGGCCACTTTGTCCGAAATCGTCCGTTCACGCAATCCGGCCAGCCGTTGCATCGCTTCGGTCAAGCGGTTTTCCTGCTCGGCAAGCAGCCGGTCATGGTCGAGTTTATCCAACAAATAGCCGTAGGCATAGCTCTTGTTGTCGAAAACATAGTTCCAGACTTTCTCCAACGAATCCGCCAACTGCCGGTTCGTTTCGGACAGCGCATGGAAGCGGTCGTAAATCGCCACCGCTTCGTCCTCGACCGTCGCAGCCTCGTATAAAGGAGCCAAAAGGGCTAACGAATCGTAATCGGAAAAATAGCGGTGCAGCAATTCCGCTGCCCGGATTTCCAGACTTTGGGCCCGCAACAGCACCGCATGCTCCGCTTCGGGCAGATTTTTACGGAAATAACCGTTGTAAACCAGATTCCGCAATTTCGGCCCGATCGTCGGAAGAACCGCATCTGTTCCCGTATCGGCTGCCTCCGTTTCGGTCGAGGAATCGCTCCCTTCCAGCTGGGACAACACCCATTCCTGTTCGAGAGCGTTGATTCGGTCGACCAGCTTCCCTTTGGCATTCCGCACAGCGAACATCCGGCTTTCCAGTTGCAGGATTTCTTCCGAGATTCGACCGCGCGATTCGGGTTCGGTACGCAAGCGCGAACGCAGGTGCTCCATCGCCATAGCAATCGAATCTTCGCGCAACTGCAACAGCTTGTCCTCCGCCATCAACGCCGCATATTGCCGGTCGGACTCCAATCCCGCCGGTTCGGGATTCAAGGCCGACTGCCGCGCATACAGCCAACCCGTCACGGAAAACACCGCGACGGCCGCCGACACGATTTTACGCGATATGCGGGTCATCTCCACCATTTTATGAAAAACAACTGTATCAAGCCGAAAATTTCCAAACGGCCGAACAGCATCAACAGCGAATCGGACAATTTGAATAACGCGGGCAGCTGGGAAAAGTTGTCCATCGAGCCTACCGCACCGAATCCGGGCCCGACATTGCCAAT
>CAMWYI010000108.1 GCA_947178455.1 uncultured Alistipes sp.
GTCCGAAAAAGGCCTACCGGCTGGATACCAACCTGAATGGCGGCGAACGTCCGTTCGTCGTGACGGGTCTTTACGAGAAATACCTGCCGATGGACATCTACCCGATGTACCTGTTGAAGGCTTGTTTGGCCGGCGACATCGAAAAGATGGAGAATCTCGGTATTTACGAAGTCGTCGAGGAGGATTTCGCCTTGTGCGAGTTCGTCGACCCGTCGAAAATCGACATCCAGCAAATCATCCGCGACGGTATCAACCTAATGATCAAGGAGGCTTAAACGATGAGTGCAATCCGTAATTTAGTGGATAAAATCAAGCCCACGTTCGCCAAGGGCGGCAAGTTGGGCTTTTTGGAGTCGACGTTCGATGCCTTCGAGACGTTCCTCTTCGTTCCGAACACCACGACGCAGCGCGGCGCCCATATCCGCGACTGCAACGACATGAAACGCACGATGATTATGGTCGTCGTCGCGTTGGTGCCCGCGCTGTTGTTCGGTATGTACAACGTGGGGTATCAGCACTACCTGTCGGTGGGTGCCGTGCCCGAATTTTGGGCTTCGTTCTGGTTCGGATTCCTGAAAGTGCTGCCGATGATCGTCGTTTCGTACGTCGTCGGCTTGGGCATCGAGTTCGCTTTCGCCCAGATGCGCGGCCACGAAGTCAACGAGGGATTCCTCGTCACGGGCTTGTTGATTCCGATGATTATGCCGGTCGATATTCCGTTGTGGATGCTCGGACTTTCGACCGCTTTCGCCGTCGTATTCGGCAAAGAGGTCTTCGGCGGTACGGGTATGAACGTTTTTAACCCCGCATTGGTCGCTCGCGTCTTCGCATTCTTCGCTTATACGCCCGCCATGTCGGGTGCCAAAGTTTGGATTGCCGGTCTCGGTGCGGGCGAGGGTGTCGTCGACGGATTCTCGGGCGCGACGCCGCTCGAAAACCTCGTTACGAACGGCACGCTCGGTTACTCGCCGCTCGACGCTTTTCTCGGCTTCATCCCCGGCAGCGTCGGCGAGACTTCGACGGTCGCCATTCTGCTCGGTGCCGCCGTGCTGCTCTTCACGGGCATCGCTTCGTGGCGCACGATGTGCTCGGTGTTTGCGGGCGGGCTGGCAATGGCACTGGTCTTCAACCTTTGCGGTTCGTCGGACTATGCACAGATTCCGGCTTGGTGGCATCTGATTGTCGGCGGTTTCGCATTCGGTGCCGTGTTCATGGCCACCGACCCCGTCACTTCGGCTCAGACCGCTGCGGGACAGTATATCGTCGGTTTTTTGATTGGCGTGCTGGCCGTATTGACCCGCGTCGTCAATCCGGCTTATCCCGAAGGCATGATGCTCGCCATTCTGTTCATGAATGCGCTGGCTCCGCTGGTCGATTACTACGTCGTCGAAGCCAGCGTCAAGCGGAGAAACAAACGTATCAAAACGGCAAAATAGGGGAGTTATGGCAACCAAAAAATTCAGATGCAACGTTTGCGGCTATATCCACGAGGGAAACGCCGCTCCCGATACCTGCCCCGTATGCGGAGCTCCCGCTTCGGAGTTCACCGAAGTGAAAACCGAGAAAAAGAGTTGGTGGCATGACAAGAACAGCAACGCCTATATTTTGGTCTACGCTACGGTGATGGTCGTCATTGTGGCGGCTGTGCTGGCGGTGGCTGCACTGTCGTTGAAAAGTCGGCAGGACGCCAATTCGCTCAACGAGAAGAAAGAGGCGATTCTCGCTTCGCTCGGTGCTGTCGGACAGCCTTACGACGAATATATTTCGGCTTATGCGGTCGATGCACAGGGTCGGCGTATCGAGTCCGTTTCGGCGGACGATGCCCTGCAACTGCTGTTCGACTTGAAAAAGGCCGAAGCTGCTGCAACCTATCCCGTGTTCGAGGCTACCGACGGTCGTGTCGTTCTGCCGGTCAGCGGTACGGGATTGTGGGGCCCGATTTGGGGTTATGTCGCTTTGGAGAAGGATATGAACACCGTCGTCGGTGCCGTATTCGGTCATCAGGGCGAGACGCCGGGTCTCGGTGCCGAAATCGCAACGGAAAAATATCAGCAGAAATTCATCGGCAAGACGATTTTCGACGGCGACCGTTTCGTCTCGATTACGCTCCGCAAGGGCGGCGCCCAAGACCCCGCGCACGAGGTGGACGCCATCACGGGCGGCACGAAAACTTCGGACGGCGTGACGGCCATGTTGCAGACCAGTCTCGGCCATTACCTCCCGTTGCTGGAAGCGCGTCGGGCCGAGCGTTCCGACGCCGAAACCCCGTCTGACGAGGACGGACAGACCCTTTAAGTTCGTTTAGCACTATGAGCAACAAATCCGTAAAATATCTGACCGGCCCGTTCTCGGCGAACAATCCGGTCATCGTGCAGATACTCGGTATCTGTTCGGCATTGGCCGTCACCGTGCAGCTGAAGCCCGCTATCGTCATGGCGCTGTCGGTTACGGTCGTCACGGCTTTCGCCAATCTGGTCATGTCGCTGTTGCGCAACGGCGTGCCGTCGCGTATCCGCATCATCATCCAGCTGGTCGTCATCGCCGCGCTGGTCATCTTGGTCGACCAAGTGTTGAAAGCCTACGTGTTCGAGATATCGAAACAGCTTTCGGTCTACGTGGGTCTGATTATCACCAACTGCATCGTCATGGGGCGCGTCGAGGCGTTCGCTTTGGCCAACAAGCCTTGGCCCGCGTTCCTCGACGGCATCGGCAACGGTTTGGGTTACGGTCTGATTCTCGTCATCGTGGCCTTCTTCCGCGAATTGTTGGGTTCCGGCACTTTGCTCGGTTTCCGCATCATTTCCGAAAGCTGGTATATCGGCGAGGGCGGCTGGTACTCCAACTGCGGCCTGATGCTTTTCCCGCCTATGGCATTGATTATCGTCGGCTGCATCATTTGGGTGCACCGCTCGCAAAACAAGGATTTACAGGAAAAATAATAAGGGAGGATAGCATCGTATGGAATCATTGAATATCTTTATCCGGTCGATTTTCATCGACAACATGGTGTTCGCCTTCTTCTTCGGCATGTGCTCCTACATCGCCGTGTCGAAGAGCGTCAAGACAGCGCTCGGGCTCGGTGCCGCCGTCACGTTCGTGATGACGATGACCGTACCGTTGAACTACCTTTTGTACGAATACGTTTTGAAAGACGGCGCGCTGGCTTGGGCCGGTCTGCCCGATGTCAGCCTCGACTTCCTCACGTTCATCGTCTTCATCGCCACGATTGCCGCGTTCGTGCAGTTGGTGGAAATGGCCGTCGAGAAGTTCTCGCCGACGTTGTACAGCCAGTTGGGCATCTTCCTGCCGTTGATTGCCGTGAACTGCGCTATCATGGGCGGTTCGCTTTTCATGCAGCAGCAGGTCGACGGCGGCCAGCTCAACTCGTTGTGGCACTCCGTCGTGTACGGTTTGGGTTCGGGTCTCGGGTGGTGGCTCGCTATCGTCATGATGGCCGCTATCCGCGAAAAGACGACCTATTCGCACATTCCGCCTGCTCTGAAAGGGCCCGGCATCGCTTTCATCATCACCGGTCTGATGGGCATCGCGTTCATGATTTTCTCCGGTATCAAATTGTAATGGATTTTTAATAAAAGTATGAATATGACAATCACGATATGCGTTGCGATCGGCGCCTTTTTGGCGATTACGCTCCTGTTGGTCGTGTTGTTGCTCTACGCCAAGGCGAAGCTCACTTCGTCGGGCGAGGTGACGATCGACATCAACGACGGTGAGCGCGTCATCACGGCCGAAAGCGGTTCGACCCTGCTCGCGACTTTGGCCAACAACCGCGTATTCCTTCCGTCGGCTTGCGGCGGCGGCGGGTCGTGCGGCATGTGCAAATGTCAGGTGTTGGCGGGCGGCGGCGATATTCTGCCGACCGAGACCGGTTTCATCTCGCGCAAAATGGCCAAAGACCATTGGCGTCTGGGGTGTCAGGTCAAGGTGAAGGAAAACCTCAAAATCAAGGTTCCCGAAGCCGTCCTCGGCGTCAAGAAGTGGGAGTGCACGGTGGTTTCCAACCGCAACATTTCGACTTTCCTCAAAGAGTTCGTCGTGAAATTGCCCGAAGGCGAGAATCTGAAATTCCGCAGCGGCGGATACATTCAGGTCGATATTCCCCAGTACGACAGCATCAAGTTCTCCGACATGGAGGTCGACGAACGTTTCCGTGCCGACTGGGACAACATGAAGATGTGGGATTTGGTCGCGACCAATCCCGAACCGACGTTCCGCGCCTATTCGATGGCCAACCATCCGGCCGAGGGCAACATCATCATGTTGAACATCCGCATCGCTACGCCGCCGTTCGACCGTGCGGCCGGTGCTTTCATGAAGGTGAATCCGGGTATCTGTTCGTCGTATGTCTTCTCGCGCAAGCCCGGGGACAAGGTGACCATTTCGGGCCCTTACGGCGAGTTCTTCCTGCCCGACAATCTGCCCGATACGCAGGAGTTGATTTTCATCGGCGGCGGTGCCGGTATGGCGCCCATGCGCAGCCACTTGATGCACTTGTTCAAGACCGAAAAGACGCAGCGCCCCGTGTCGTTCTGGTACGGTGCCCGCTCGTTGAAAGAGGCTCCGTATGTCGACGAATACCGCGCTATCGAAAAGGAGTTCGCCAATTTCAGCTTCAATTTGGCGCTCGACCGTCCCGACCCCGAAGCGGATGCCGTCGGCGAGAAATATACGCCCGGATTCGTGCACAACGTGTTGTACGAAAACTACCTGAAAAATCATCAGGCGCCCGAAGATTGCATCTACCTGATGTGCGGGCCTCCGATGATGATTGCGTCGGTCGTCAAGATGCTCGACAGCCTCGGCGTTCCGAGCGAGAACATCCTCTACGACAACTTCGGGTCGTGATGCGTGCGATTCGGAGTTGAAACAGGACTAAATGTCATGCGAGAGCGGTGCCGGTACGGTGCCGCTCATATCGTATCCGCCCCAGCGGTCGCCGATGTCGTCCAACGTCGCGAACAGTTCGTCGACGTCGAGCGTCGTCACTAATTTCAGCCGCGTCGCCTTGAAATCGGGCAGGCCTTTGAAGTAGTTGGTCAGATGCCGCCGCATTTCGAGTATCCCCACATAGTCGCCTTTGATTTCCAGCGATTTTCTTAAATGGGTTTTGGCGATTTCGACCCGTTCCATAACAGAAGGTTGTGATAGAACTTCACCCGTCTTAATAAAATGTTTCGCTTCGCGGAATATCCAAGGCCGTCCGTAGGTCGCCCGACCAATCATCATGCCGTCCACGCCGTAGCGGTCGAACATCTCGGCCGCTTTCGGGCCGCTGTCCACATCGCCGTTGCCGATAATCGGAATCCGTATCTGCGGATTGTTCTTGATTTTGCCGATAAGCGTCCAGTCCGCTTCGCCACGATACATTTGCGACCGTGTGCGGCCGTGTATCGTCAGCGCGGCGATGCCCACGTCCTGCAATCGCAGGGCGATTTCTTCGATGTTTTTCGTGTTTTCGTCCCAGCCCAGCCGCGTTTTTACCGTCACCGGTTTCTTGACCGCTTCGACGATGCGCCGCGTCATTTCGACCATCAGCGGCACATCGCGCATCATGCCCGAACCGGCTCCGCGTCCGGCGATTTTCTTCACCGGACACCCGAAATTGATGTCGATGATGTCCGGCCCGGCCGCTTCGACCATGCGAGCCGCTTCGACCATCGGTTCGACGAGGTGCCCGTAAATCTGTATGCCGACCGGACGTTCGGCTTCGTCGATTTCCAGTTTTTTGAG
>CAMWYI010000109.1 GCA_947178455.1 uncultured Alistipes sp.
GGGTTGAGTGATTTGCCCGCTTTTTTTATGTTCATATACATAAGGGCTGGACTTGCGGAGAATGTCTCGAACTTTTCGTGTCATTTTGATTCTGGTTATTGAATAAATAATTCCTTCGACCGAATGACCGAAATGGTTTTCCGTCGGGTTCCGGCCTTTTTTGTTCTTAAAACCGCACTTTTTGTTCCGTCAAAAAGTGCGCAAAAACCGGCCCCGCAGACAAAAAAGGCTAAAATCTGCGTCGTAAAAGCTAAAACGGGCGACTGGCGCGGGTTTGCAAGCAAACCGTCCCCGTTTTTTCACGCTTTTACGCCTTGCTTTCTTTACGCCTTTTTTGCCGAGCGGGGGATTGAGGTGTGCGGCAAAGCCGCACCATAGTTTCCGCACTGTGAAAATTGCGGAAGCAGAGGACGAGGGGTCGGGAGCGCCCGGAACGAACGTGCGAAAAGCGTAGTCTTTCGTGTTCGTTCAGCGACCGATACCTCGAACTCCCGCAATTTTCGCCGTGCGGATGGTTTTGGGTACCTTTTGACATCAAAAGGTACGCGGCGTTAAAAATGCCGATTTAAGCGCGATGCTTTGTTGTGGGGTTTCGGACGGACAGTTGCGCTATCACCGAATAACAGCGGCTCTTTGAGCCGCGCGGGCCGAAGCCTCCGCCCGCGGAGGCCCGCTCGTAAACTCGCGACCTCCGCAGTCTTCGCCCCGCTTCGGTCGGAGCGCTTCCCAACCGTCAGAAGCAAAACGACCCTCCGTAGCGCTAATAAAAAAATTTTTGTATCTTTGCGCCGCAAACAGGCGGAATTGGGATGCGGTCCACGCCCCGCGACGACGAAGCGCGCGACCGTGTTGAGAACCGCCGGTGGATTCATTAATTAACTATTACAAATCATGAAGACAGTAAGTGTCAAGGCCGTAAAACGCGAAGATTTCGGCAAAAAAGCGGCCAAAAACGTTCGCCGCGAAGGATTGGTTCCGTGCGTATTGTGCGGCAACGGCGAATCGGTCAATTTCTCGATCGACCCCCGCGAGGTGAAACCGCTGATTTACACCCCGAGCTCCTACATCGTGGAAATCGACTTCGAGGGCAAGAAAGAACTCGCCGTATTGCGCGAGGTGCAGTTCCACCCCGTGCGCGAGCAGATTCTGCACATCGACTTCTTCCGCATCGCAGCGGGCAAACCCGTCGCAATCGCCATTCCGGTGCGTCTGACCGGTAACGCCGAGGGTGTGAAAATCGGCGGTAAACTGGTGCTTTCGGCCCGCAAGCTCATCGTGAGCGCACTGGTCGAGAACCTGCCCGACGAAATCGTCGTAGACGTCACGCCGCTGGGTGTCGGCAAGACCATCTTCGTCGGCGACCTGCAATTCGACAACCTCAAATTCATCACTCCGGCCACGACCGCCGTATGCGCTGTGCGCGTAACCCGTGCTTCGCGCGGTGCCGAGGCTGCCGAGAAATAGGGCCGGACGTCATGAAATACCTGATTGCGGGACTGGGCAACATCGGCGCGGAATACGCCGAAACCCGTCACAACATCGGTTTCAAAGTGTTGGATGCTCTTGCCGGAGCATCCAACACGCTTTTTACGACGGGCCGTTACGGCGACCTCGCCACGCTCCGGCACAAAGGGCATTCGCTGCTCTTGCTGAAACCCTCTACTTATATGAATCTTTCGGGCAAGGCCGTCCGTTACTGGATGGAGGCCGAGCGTATCGCACCCGAAAATCTGCTCGTCATATCGGACGACATCGCCCTGCCGTTCGGGACGCTGCGCCTGCGGGCCAAAGGGAGCGCGGGCGGTCATAACGGGCTGAAAAACATCGCCGAACTGCTCGGTACCGAAGAGTTCGCCCGCATGCGCTTCGGCGTGGGCGGCGACTTTCCGCGCGGGCATCAGGTGGATTACGTGTTGGGCGAATGGACTGCGGACGAGCGCGCCGCGCTGCCCGAACGGCTAAAAGTTTTCGGCGACGCCGTGCTGTCGTTCGCGACCATCGGGCTGGCCCGCACGATGAACGAATACAACAAAAAGTAGCGGTGGGGCGTCCGTTTGTAAAAACGGAAATTAAAAGCTACATTTGTATTGCTTTTGCGAAAATTCGCAGGGCGTTTTGATGCTCTCTTTGCCATGAAACACCTTTGTTGTGCGCTGTTGCCCTTGCTGTTGGCGGGGTGCTCCCGTTCGTCCGATGAGACGGCCGGACGGTCCGAAATCCGAATCGTGCCCCGAGTCGAATCCTGCACGGCGGCCGAAACGTTCGTGCGCGACGAGGCCATCGGCCTTACGGTGGCCGACGGCGACGGAATCCGTTGCGAAAATCGTCCCTTGACGTTTGACGGTGCGCTGTTTTCGGCGGCGGGTATGTCGTGGGATTCCGTTGTGGAGCAATCGGCCACGCTCACGGCCTACTATCCCTATCAGCCGGGCGGCGTGCCGTTCCGGTTCTCGATTGCGACCGACCAGCGGGGCGGCTGCGGCCCGTCGGATTTGCTGGGGGCGCTGCTGCCGAACATCCTGCCCACGCCCGACCCGATCGAAATGATTTTCCACCATATTTTCGCCCGCCTGAACATTCGGATAGACAACCGCAGCGGCTGTTCGATAACGGGGGTCACCGTCGGCGGATTCGTGCCGACGGCCGATGTCGATTTCGGAACGTTCTCGGCCGTGCCTGCCCCCGGATACGAGGCGGCGGATGTTTCGGCCTATTGCGCCGCACCCGATGCCGAATATCAGGCGGTGCTGGTGCCGCAGACGGCCGACCTGACCGTAGGCGTGGCGACCGATGACGGTATCGTGCGGACGCGCACCCTTTCGGCCGTCCCGATGGAGTACGGCGAGGTGTACGACTTGCGCGTTTCGTTGAGTTCCGAGTTGAGTGTCGACTTGGTGCTGGACGACAAAATCATCGACTGGGGCGCGGGCAACGAAATCGGCGACGACGGCAATGGCGACGGCCTGCCCGAAGAACCCGACCCGTCGACCGTGTTGAATTACGAGGGCGAAACCTATCGGATAGCGCAAGTCGGCGACCGGATATGGATGGCCGAGAACCTGCGTTACATACCGGCCGATGCGCGCGAGCGTAAGGAGTATTGGTACGTGAACAACAGCAAAAATAACGTGTCGGAGCTGGGATTGCTGTACAAATACGAGACGGCAGTCGCGGGCAATTTCCCCGCACCGAACAGTTCGACCCCCGTGCAGGGCATTTGTCCCGACGGCTGGCACATTCCGACTATCGACGAAATCAAGGCGCTCGACGCGGCCGTTTCGCGCGACTTCTTCACTTGGACGGGATTCCATTACGTGCAGTTGCAGCAGTACGGTTCCAACCGCACGTACCTTATCAGCTCGACGGTACCCGCGAGCGGGAAAACCGAGTACATGTGGTGGATGAGCACGAATACGGCGGCGCGATACACCGTGCTGGAAAACAACGTCGTGGCCGGTTCGCTGCGGTGCGTGAAAAATTGAGTGTTGACGATGCCTGCTTGGTCGATTGTTTTGTTGTGTTCGATTGCGGCCGTAGGGCTGTTCGTGCTCGGCATGTCGCTGACGCTGATTGTCAAGGGGCGGCCGCTCGATTCGGAAATTTCGACGAACGAGGAGATGCGTCGTCGCGGCATCAAATGCGCCGTGCAGGAGACGCGCGAAGCCGACGGTACGGCCGCCTGCTCCGACGGAGCGGTTCATGCGGGCCGTGCGGCGGCGGAGCGGGAGCCTCTGGCGGGCTGCACGGGCAACTGCGCGGCCTGCGATGTCGGACATAATAAATAGAATTGTCGTATCTTCGCCGCGTGCGTCACGGCCTCATAGTTCAAGGGATAGAACGAGGGTTTCCTAAACCCTAAATCCGCGTTCGAGTCGCGGTGGGGCCACCTTTTTGTTAAGGTTACGGAAGGTCTGTTGGTTTTTCGAGGTCGGGAAGCGCTCCTATGACGTGCCGGTCTGCTTTTTGTGGTTGGGAAGCGCACCCATGACGTGCCGGTTCGCTTTTTGCGGTCGGGAGGCGCTCTCGATAAGCGGATATTATTGCTCGTTTTTCGGGCGGGCGATTGCGTCGAATCGTCCGTCGGCCAGTTCGACCGTCAGCCGGTCGCCCGCTTGAATCTCGGCCGTCGAGCGGCAGGCCCGTCCCTCTTTGCGCACGACTGCGAATCCCAACCGCAAAATTCGTTCGGGAGCATAGCCGGGCATCCATTTCGCTGCGGCATCCAGCTTTGTTTTTTGTCGTTCGAGCAGCTCGCGGACGCTTGCCGAAAGCCATTCGGCCGCGTGTTCCAGCTGTACGTTGCGGCGGGTGAAGAACGTTGCAGAGGTTTCGCGCAACTGGCCGCCGAACCGTTCCAGCTGCACGGCGGCCGCGTGGAGGGTCTCCTGCACGGCATCGTGGAGTTGCAGGGCGGCCAAATCGAGTGCGCCTTCGGCTTCGGTCATTAGCTCGACGAGCCGTCCAGCGACGGCCGTCGGCGTTTTGAGCGCCGTGTGGGCCACCATGTCGGCGACGCTCGTATCCTTGTCGTGGCCGATGCCGGTCAGCACGGGCAGCGGAAACTGGGCGATGTAGGTGCACAGCCGGTAGCTGTCGAAGCAGGCGAGGTCGTGGCGCGAACCGCCGCCGCGAATCAACACGGTGACATCGAACTCGTCCTGCCGGTCGGCGACAGCGCACAAGGCCGCGACGATAGAGTCTTCGGCGGCTGTCCCCTGCATGAAAGCGTCGAACAACGTGACCTCGAACCGGTAGGGGCTTTTGGCCAGCTCGTTGCAGAAATCTTGGTATCCGGCGGCATTGGCGCTCGATACGACCGCGATGCGCTGGGCCGGTTCGGGCCATGCGAGCAGGCGGTTCATTTCCCACACACCGTCCTGTTGCAACTGGGCGATGGTCTGCTGGCGCTGGCGTTCGAGGTCGCCCAGCGTGTAGGAGGGGTCGATGTCGCTGATTTGCAGCGAAAAGCCGTACAACTCGTGGTAGGTGACGAGTGCCTTGACCAGCACGCGGATTCCGGCGGCGAGCCGCTGGCCCGTGCCCGCCTCGAATGCGGTGGCGATGCGCGGGTATTGGCTGCGCCAGATGACCGCGCGGGCCTGTGCGGCGGGCAGCCCGTCATCGGCACTCTTTTCGATGAGTTCGAGGTAGCAGTGGCCCGAATAGTTGACTTTGATTTCGGAAATTTCGGCACTGACCCAAACCGGCAGCGCGAAATGCTCGTCGACGACGAGTTTTATCCGGCGTTGGAGCTCTTTGAGCGTGAAATGGTTTTCGGATGCCATAATCGGTTATCGGATAAGCAGGCCGAGCGTGAGCAGGATGCCGAAAATCCAGATGTTGCGGGCCGTTTCGCCCAAACAGACATTCAATTCGTCGCCGTGGTCGATGCGCACCATTTTGCGCCACGTGGCGAGGTGCGCGGCGAGGTAGGGCAGGGGCAGCAGCGCAGCGGCCGGACGTCCCGCGAAGAGCAGCGAAAGGCACAGTGCGACGGCTCCGACCCCCAGTGCGAGGTAGCCCCAGCGTCCGACGCCCGCGCCGCCGCATACGACGATGGTGCGTTTGCCGCAGCGGGCGTCTTCGTCGCGGTCGCGGAAGTTGTTGACCATGAGCATGGTGTCGATGACCAGCCCGCACGCCAGCGCCACGACGACGCTCGTCGCCGACCACGTGCCGGT
>CAMWYI010000110.1 GCA_947178455.1 uncultured Alistipes sp.
CGGCACTGGGCCATGCGAAAAAAGATACGGTCGTCCGCCGCAGCGGCGCGCAGCAGAACGACCTTATTTGCATCACGGGCAACCTCGGTGCAGCCTACATGGGACTGCGACTGCTCGAACGCGAACGCCGCGTGCTGAACGACGTGCGCGACCCCCAACCGCAATTCGCCGGATACGAATACCTGCTCGAAAAATACCTGAAACCCCGCCCGCGCACGGACATCGTGGTGACGCTGGGCGAAGAAAAAATCCGCCCGACGTCGATGATCGACCTGTCGGACGGATTGGCCAGCGACCTCATGCAGTTGTGCAAGGCTTCGGCATGCGGCGCGCGCATCTATCTCGACCGCATCCCGCTGGCCAAACAGACGACGTCGCTTGCCGACGAGATGCACCTCGACCCGGTCATCGCAGCGCTCAACGGCGGCGAAGATTACGAACTGTTGTTCACCGTGCCGTTGTCCATGCAGGAGCAGATTATGCGGTTGGGGTTGGTCGATGTCATCGGCCACATCGTACCGGCCGACAAGGGATGCTGCATGGTGACGCCCGACGGCGGCGAAATCCAGCTCCAAGCGCAGGGATTTTCCAAACAGCAATAGCATCCACGACCGGCGGGGAGGAGCAATGCGGCCGATTCAGTCGGTCATCGGGAAATAGCGGCCGTTGCGCATCGAGAGCAGCTGACCGCGCTGCTGGCCGTTGCGGTCGTAAAGGCCGATGTGCATCCAGCGGGGCGTTCCGGCGGCATCTTCCGATTCGGAAATCAGCTGGTCGAAATCCCGCGTCGCCAAAAACGAACGGCAGCACTGCTTGAACTCGCGAAGCCGTCCGTTTTGCGGTTTCAGGTCGGCCGCCCAGCCCGAGCGATGGGCCGAAGTCGCGGCTCCGCCGACCGCACGATTCAGTTCGTCGGAACGGTAACCCGAAGTAACGACAATACCAGGATTTTTCCAAGATTCGGCAGTACAACGAGCCGCCCATTCCGACCGGAGCGGATCCAAAAGCGTTTCGACCAGTCGGCGGATTCGGTCGGCGACGGCGGGCGTCGGAACATTGGTCAGCCCCATGCGCAGGGCGGTTTCGGAACGGGTGAACTCTTCGAGTGTAAAGTACTGCATAGTCGATGACGGATTGCGTTGCACCGTCAAAGATAGCGCAGTTCGGACAGAAATGTAGGTAATCTGCGAAAAACCGAATCACCCCTGTTCGGCGGCCGCGAATCAGTTTTCGGTCTTGCTCTTGAATTTGTCCAGCTGGCGTTTCAGCGCGTCGATGGCTTCGTCGACCGCCTCCTCGAAACTTTTTGCTTGGTCGCAGGCCACCAAGTCCTCGCCGGGCATGTGCAGCGTAATCGTGGCGATTTTGTTCCCCTTCTCGTGGTCTTTGTCGAGTTTGAGGATGACCTCCGCTCCGGTCGAGCGTTCGGCAAAACGATCCAACTTCGCCATTTTGGCGTTGACGAATTCGACCAACTTCTTGTCGGCGTCGAATTTCACGGATTGAATCTGTACGTTCATGGCCTGTGACTTTTTATGAGGAAACAATCATTTTCCACCCTTTTCGCGGGGGTGGGCTTTGGCATATACCGTTTGCAGGCGCACGATGCTGTTGTGCGTATAGACCTGCGTCGCTTGCAGCGAAGCATGGCCCAGCAGCTCCTGAATCTCCCGCATGTCCGCCCCGCCATTCAGCAGATGCGTCGCGAACGTATGCCGCAGCACGTGCGGGCTCTTTTTGCCCTGCACGCCCGCTTGCGCCAGCTCGCGTTGGACGATGCGATAAACCGCACTTCGGGAGATTCGCGCTCCTCGCTCGGTTAAAAACAGCGCTTTCTCCGCAGCATCGCAAAAATCCTGCCTGCCGACAGCATCCATATAGACCATGATTTTTTCGCGCACGAAATCCAGTATCGGCACGATGCGCTCCTTGTCGCCTTTGCCGTGCACGCGCAGCGAACGGCAGTCGTCCGACAAATCGTCGCGATTGGCCGCAATCAGTTCCGCCAGACGCAACCCGCAGGTATAGAACAGCAACACAATCAGCGCATCGCGCGCCGTCACGAAATCGGCAGGTTCTTCCTCGCAATGTTCGACGATTGTCGTCATACGGCTCTCCGGCACGAACGCCGGCAGCCGGTGCGAAGTACGCAGCGAAACGATAGGTTTCACGACATTACGTTCGACTTCGCCGTTTTTTTGGAGCCAGTGGAACAGCGCCCGCAGCGACGATATTTCGCGATTCATCGAACGCGCGCTCACCCCGTCGTGTTCCGTGCGGTGGATAATCCACTCGCGGATGTCTTCGGTATGGACACGGCGCAGGACTTCCCGCTCCTCGGCCGGTTGTCCGGCCGCGATTCCGAGCCATTGCATGAACCGTTCGATGTCGCGCCGGTAGTTGCGCACCGTCAGCGGCGAAAAGCGGCGTTCGGCTTCCAAAAAGCGTATGAAACGTGCGAGCATACACAAAGATACGAATTTTTTTAACGCGGCAGACCGATTTACAGTTCGAAACGTCATCTTCGCCCCCGACCGCTCGTGCATTTTTGCCGAATCTTTTTCGTATCTTCGCATCATGAAAACGCATTGGAAACCCGGCACGGTGCTCTATCCGCTGCCAGCGGTGCTGGTCAGCTGCGGCGAAACACCCGCAGAATACAATCTGCTGACCGTTGCGTGGACGGGCACGGTTTGCAGCGACCCGCCGATGTGCTACATCTCCGTGCGGCCCGAACGGCACTCCTACGACATCATCCGCCGGACGGGCGAATTCGTCATCAACCTCACGACGCGCGACATGGCGCGGGCAACGGACTGGTGCGGCGTTCGGTCGGGACGCGATTACGACAAATTCCGCGAAACGGGACTCACGCCGCTGCCAGCCGCCGAAGTCGCAGCCCCGATTATCGAACAATCGCCCGTGAATATCGAATGCCGCGTGAAGCAGGTTGTTCCGCTGGGGTCGCACGACATGTTTCTTGCCGATGTAGTTCACGTGCAGGTCGATACCTCACTAATTGACCCTGCGACCGGCCGGTTTTGTTTGGAGCGGGCCGACCCAATCGTTTATTCGCACGGCGAGTACTTCGCACTGGGCGATGCACTCGGACATTTCGGATGGTCCGTGCGGAAAAATCCGAAAAAATCGCATCGACGCTGATTTTTATTTGGCGATACGAAAAGTTTGTATTATCTTTGCACTCGCAAAAGCAGCCGGTCATTCCGGCGCCGATGTTATATCGCGGGATAGAGCAGTTGGTAGCTCGTCGGGCTCATAACCCGGAGGTCGGAGGTTCGAGTCCTTCTCCCGCTACTGAAAAGCCGTTAATAAATTGAAACACAATTTGTTGCGGCTTTTTTCGACAAAATACCGGGACAAATTCGGGACTTTTTCCTTGACAACGGTCGAGAAAAAAACAACTAATAATCAACGTTCTACATTTTTACCACACGGTGCTCCCCCAAATTATGTAGATGATATTGAGTGAACAAGAGTCAATAGACGCTAATTCTTCAAATTCAACTACGATTATGTTTCCAACAACAATTTTGAAATCTTAAACAAATAAAAATGGAATACTTAAGACACTTGCCTTATATCTTAAGGTTTGAAGAAAATAACCAATCGTGGCGAGTCGACGACCGAGAATATCGGCATATTGGGGATGTAAAATTGACAGATGCACATATTACCCAATTCGAAAACAAAGGTATAGTTTCTCGAGATAATACTGGAAAACCGTATAAAATAGGATTGTATCTTGATAAAACATATCCTATTGAAAAACGGGCATATTGGCTCAAATATTCAGAATGTTTGAAAATATTGGCCGATGCAGAAATGATTGAAATTTGTGATTAGATAAGGAAATTCTATATCTATTCATCCTATCTATGATTCGTAAATTAAATTACAATAATAGAATCCTTACCCCCGATGAAAGGGTCGAATACTGTAAAGTTTCGGATAATTATATAAATGGTTTCTCCGAAGATATTGACGAATTATATCAACTTGCAAAGGATTCTTTATTGTCTAATAATTCCGTATCCAGTCAGATAGACAATACTATAATCAAGACGAGCCTTTTTATACAATACTCTCTTTGCGATTGCGCCGTATTAAACAAGTTGTTCGTAAGGGCGACTAATCCGTATGAAAAAAGTATGCTTCGAGGCAAATTGAAGGTTCTACTCAATGAAAGTTTTAAGAAACTATATGGGTTTAACAAAAAAGGCTACAAAGATTCGTATTGCGCAAAATTGGAAGCCATCATGCCCATGTTTCCCGGATTCAAAAACGAGTTTAATAAATTATTATCGGATTTAGCGCAGATTTCAAAAGATTCATGGTGGAAAGACGAAAGAAATGCAGAAGTACACATCGATGCAATCAGGCTGTATGAATTAAGACACGAAGAAATAAATGAAAGCAAAGTTGTTATGGAAGCATCGCAATTACTTGCTTGTTTCAATCACTTCAATAGTCTTATGAGAAATTTAAGTAAAGCATCTCTTGATTATACGGTTTCTGTCTTAAAGAAGAGAGGCATTTTAAGTGAATATTGATTTGGCACGGAATCTCAAGATAAAATCGGAACTTATTGTTTCTTCCGTCGCATAAATAAATCGTATCTCTTATTGAAAAAAATGTATCAAATAAGAGGCCTTGATCAATCATCAAGGCCTCTGTTCTATTTATTCATAAGCATTACAATAGGCACTGTTTTTTCAATACCCGACTTTGCTTGATATTTATATATACCGACTTGCCGCATACATTTTCCTTTGGGAACTTTAATGATTTGTTCATCATAATAATATTCGCCATTGTCATTCATTATGAGTACCAATAAATCTTTTGTCTTATATCTCTGCAGAAACGAATCCCATTCAACTTCATGAGCTAATGCACAATCATTACCAACTACTTGCATAACTTCAAAGTTGCTTATACTTAAACATTCTCCTGGGTGTTCAAAAAATGTTATCCCATTATTGCCCATATTGGTTCCACTGTTAATAATAAAAGCAGCAATAAATGTAAACAGAATACCTGCAATAAATCCCAAAAGGAAAACCAGCCACTTTTTCATAATCGTTATAAGTTAGTAATTGTATAAAGCAAAGTTAAACATAATTCTTAAACAGAAAATGGAATTAAATAAATTCCACTTTGGAACATTAAAAAGAATCGCCGTTTTCGTTTTTTGAGACGGCTTGTTTGGGGTTATTTCGCGACGGCTTCCGCGACGATTTCGGCCAAATCGCGGACTTCGGTCTGCGCTGTGCCGCGAGCAAGCGCCTTTTTACAAAGCGGACAAGCCGTGACGATTGTTTCGGCGCCAGTGGCTTCGAGTTCCGCCGCTACCGCGCGGGCGATTTGCAGTTGCTGGCCGTCGGTAATGGCGGTATTGGCCACCGAAGAACCGCAACAAAGCGCATTTTCGCGCGTATCGGCCGGTTCGAGCAATGAGCCGACCGCCTCGATGACCGCGCGAGGTTCGTCGTAAATGCCGCTGCCGCGACCCAATTCGCAGGGGTCGTGATAGGTGAATTGCTTGGTGCCGTGCGCGACCGGCAAACGACCCGCCTGCATCAACCGCAGCATGTATTGCGAATGGGGGAGCACTGCGATGCCTTCGAGGGCGTAATC
>CAMWYI010000111.1 GCA_947178455.1 uncultured Alistipes sp.
GTAGATAATCGTTTCGCCCGGAGCCTCCTCCGTTCCGGCGAACATCGACCCGATCATCACGCAGTCGCCGCCTGCGGCCAATGCCTTGACAACATCGCCCGAATAACGCAAACCGCCGTCGGCAATCACCGGAACCCCTGCTTTGCGCGCTTCGGTCGAGGCGGCATAAACCGCCGAAAGCTGCGGCACGCCGACACCGGCGATGACCCGCGTCGTACAAATCGACCCCGGGCCGATGCCGACCTTCACGCCGTCCGCACCGTTTTCGACCAAGAACCGCGCGGCTTCGGCCGTGGCGATATTGCCCACCACGACATCGAGCGACGGGTAAGCCGCCTTGATTTCGCGCAGTGCCCGCACGATATTGGCCGAGTGGCCGTGCGCCGAATCGAGCACTACGGCATCGACATCCTCGCCGACCAATGCGGCGACCCGCTGCATCATATCGGACGTAATGCCCACCCCTGCAGCTACGCGCAACCGGCCTTTCGCATCCTTGCAGGCATTCGGATGATCCTGCACTTTGGTAATATCCTTATAGGTGACCAATCCGACCAAAAGACCATTGTCATCGACGACCGGCAGTTTCTCGATTTTATTGTTGAGCAACACCGATTTGGCATGTTCCAGTTCGGTGCTGTGGGTCGTCACCAGACGGTCGCCGGGCGTCATCACTTCGGCGATGCGGCGCGACATATCGGTCTGAAAACGCAGGTCGCGGTTCGTCACGATACCCACCAACCGGCAGTCGTCATCCACGACGGGGATACCGCCGATTTTGTTCTCGTGCATCAAAGCGAGCGCATCGCCCACCGTGTGGTGCTCGGTAATGGTCACGGGGTCGTAAATCATGCCGTTTTCGGCACGTTTCACGCGACGCACCTCGGCAGCCTGCGCTTCGATGGACATGTTTTTGTGAATCACGCCGATTCCGCCCTCGCGTGCGAGCGCGATAGCCATCGGGGCTTCGGTCACGGTGTCCATCGCGGCGGACACGATCGGGATATTGAGCTGGATATTACGCGAAAAACGGGTCTTGACATCGACCTCACGCGGCAACACTTCCGAATAGGCGGGTACGAGCAACACATCGTCGAAGGTGAGACCTTCGGGAAGTACCCTCTCGTTGACGAACGACATAGCAAACGGGGTTTTTGTTGCCCACAAAAGTAAGCAATTTTTCGACACGCCCCAAATTTCGGCCCGTTTTTTACATCATCCGGCCGAAGCTCCGGTACCCGAACAGATAACGCAGCACAATCGAGCCACGATAGATGTGCCGAACCGGCTTCTGTCGGCTCGTGCGACGGATTTCGCGACGCTGCCGCAACAACTCGCCGTGCCAGCGCAGAAAATCGCGATAAGCGCGGAATACGGCGCAGAATGCGCCCCACTTCCCCTGCATCAAATAGGTGCAGGCAGCCAGCAAGTCGAGCGCAGGCCGCAATGCGACGACCGCCACCCGCTGCAAAGGCGACGCGCATTTCAGCAACATCGCCAGATTGTTGCGGTGATTGTAATAGATTTTTCGCGGCGAATTGGGCGTCAACGTTCCCCCGCCGAGATGATACACCGTACTCTGCGGCACGATTCGCACCCGATAACCGGCCAGCTGCATCCGCCAGCACAGGTCGATTTCCTCCATGTGGGCAAAAAAACGCGCGTCGAAACCGCCCAACGCCCGAAAAACATCCGCCCGACAACAAAAAGCCGCACCGCTCACCCAAAAGACATCGCGGGCATCGTCGTATTGTCCGCCGTCGCACTCCGTCGTCCGCAAGATGCGGCCGCGGCAGAACGGATAACCCAAATAGTCGATATATCCGCCCGCAGCACCCGCATACTCGAATCGGTCGGGAGCCGTCAAAGCCCGCAGTTTCGGAGCGACGGCCGCCACATCGGAATGCTGCTCTAACTCAGCAATCAACGGTTCGAGCCACCCTGCCGGTGTTTCGACATCGGAGTTGAGCAGCACGAAACAATCGGCTTCCAGCTGCGCCAACGCACGATTGTACCCTTCGGCGAAACCGTAGTTCCGGTCCAGCCGAATCAACCCGACCGACGGAAAATCGGCTTCAAGCAACGCTGCGGATTCGTCCGTCGAACCGTTGTCGGCGACCACGACCTGCACCCTTTCCGGCGCGGCCGCGACGACCCCCGACAGGAACCGGCGCAAATGCACGGCCCCGTTCCAGTTCAGAATGACGATTTTGACAATCATGCGGTCTTGCTCACTTTTTCCAGCACACCTCGCTGCTATCGCTACTTAATAAATATCTGGACTTCGTTCACTTTGGTGCGTACCCGCAACCACCGTTCCAATGTCGTGCGGTCGATCGGTTTCTGCGGGTCGAGTGGCGATACGACGCATATCAAAGTCGTGTCGCGGGGCGTTCCCGTGCCATCGAACGTCACGCCTTTGGTGAGCGAAACGGTCGCGATGTCGGGCATGAGGGCCCCCATTTCGCGCGAAATATCGTCCACCTCGACATCCGTCACCCGATAACGTTCCAATCGCGTCCGCATATCCTCGATGCGACGGTTTTTCTCGGCGAGCAATTCCATGTAACTCTGTTGCAAAGAGTTGACATCCAGCCCATCCGGTTTATTCACCTGACGGACAACCAATTCGGCATGCTCCAACCCAAAATTGTTCAGCTGCGCCCGTGCATTCTCGATGACAGCCTCTTGGAGCGGCTCGCCGAGCAGCAGCAACTCGATACGCGAGGGATGTTTGCGAGCAGCATACTGCTTTTTACACTCGACGACGCGCGTATGCGGAAAATCGAAAACCTGCGCGACATACTTGTCGGCCATCGCCTCGAAAATCGAGACCCGCACCATACGGAAACCGACGAAAACGCTCGGAATAAAAGTCAACAGGGTAATAGCCAGCATCATCCGCTTGACATTCCGTTCGCGCACCTTGTCCATGAAAGTTTTTTTCTCGTAACGCAGGAAACGCACCATCAGATAGGTAGCCAGCGCAATGAATACCGAGTTGATGAAAAACAGATAGAATGCCCCGACGATAAAGCGAGGCTGGCCCGTAGCGATGCCGAAACCGGCCGTGCAAAGGGGCGGAATCAAGGCCGTCGCAATGGCCACGCCCGGAATAACGGTCGAATTGCGGTCGGTGCGCGTTTGGGCGACGATGCCCGCCAATCCGCCGAACAACGCAATCAACACATCGTAGGTCGTGGGAACGGTACGGGCGAGCAGTTCGCTGCTGTTCGACGACAACGGCGACACGAAGAAATAAACCGTCGAAGTGACAATCGCCACGATGAACATCAGCATCAGGTTGCGCAGCGAAGTTTTCAGCAGTTCGAAATCGTTGATACCCAACGACAAGCCCACGCCCATGATAGGCCCCATAATGGGCGAAATCAACATGGCGCCGATTATGACCGCCGGAGAATTGACATTCAAACCCAGCGAAGCAATCATCGTCGCGAAAATCAATACCCACAGATTGACGCCGCGAAACTCCACCCCTTTCGAGATAGCGGCGACCACTTCGTCGCGCGCCGCCGTATCGGCATCGAGGTTGAATCGGCCTTTCAGAAACGTCCGCAACCGATTAAGCATGGTTTTCGTACTCAAATGATTCATATTTTCATTCATTTAATCAATTCTCGTTAATCCTCGTCGTTTTCCGGTGTTTCGGACACCTCCTTTTCGCGTCCGGGCTTCGGTTTTCCAGCCACCACCAGCACGAACTCCCCTTTCGGCGGATGTTCGCGGAAATGCGCCAGCACTTCGGCTATCGTGCCGCGCACGGTCTCTTCGAACTTTTTGGTCAATTCGCGCGAAACCGCCACCGGCCGCTCCGCACCGAAAACTTCGGCGAACTGCTCGAGGCATCGCACGACGCGGTAAGGCGATTCGTAGAAAATCATCGTGCGCGGTTCGTCGGCCAACGCCTGCAACTGCTTGTTGCGTCCCTTCTTTTGGGGCAAAAATCCCTCGAAACAGAAACGGTCGCACGGAAATCCGCTCTGCACCAACGCCGGCACGAAAGCCGTCGCACCGGGCAGCGTCTCCACCTCGATGCCTGCTTCGAGACATGTGCGCACGAGCAGGAAACCGGGGTCGGAAATGCCGGGCGTACCGGCATCCGAGACGAGCGCGGCACTGCGACCGGCCGCAATGGCTTCGGAGACAGCCTGCACGGTCGCATGTTCGTTGAATTTGTGGTGCGACTGCAACCGTTTTTCGATGCCGTAATGTTTCAACAGCACGGAAGTCGTCCGCGTATCTTCGGCCAAGATGAAATCGGCCTCCCGCAACACATTGAGCGCGCGCAAGGTAATATCGTCCAGATTACCGATCGGTGTAGGTACGATATAGAGTTTGGACATGGGTCAGGCGAATTTTCGTTCCAACAAATCCATCAGCAGGCGCACCCCCTCGGAATCGGCGTTCCACGCATAGTTTTCCGTGAGGTAAATCATGCAATCGTCTATGCTTTCGGCATCGTTCAGCGCCTGCATGGCCGCTTCGTAGGCTGCGCTGTCGCCGTCGAACAAATCGCGGATAAGCAGGAATTTGTCGTTGATGCCGATAGCCTGCCGCAAATCGGAAATCGCCGTCTTGCGGCGCAGGGACGACGCCATGTCGCGCGGCGGTTCGATGGTGTCGGCCAAAGTCCGTACATCGTGGTTGATGACATCGCCCAACACGTTTCCGGCCGGAGCGGGTGCGGGTTCCGATACGGCAATCGCAGGTTCCGGCGCCGGAGCCGAAAACGATTTTCCGGTCGAAAAGCCGGAAGCCCATATCGGTTCGTCGCTTGTCTCGGTCTTTACGGTCACCTCCTCGAACATTCCATCGTCCGAATCGGCCTTGCGCGCCGATTGGCCGTCCCCGTAAAGCGACATGATGACCCGCTGCTTCCGACGATGACGGGTCGTATCGTCCTCTTCCTCCTCCGCAGCGAACAGCGTCGCCGTCTGTTCGGCCGGAGCCGTTTCTGTGCGCGGCTTCGCCAGCACCTCGACGCCGGATGCGGCGTGCGGTTCGGGAACCGTGCCGGGCTTCTGCGGCGACGCGACCGTCGCAACAGATGCGGAAATCGGTTCGGGCTCCTGCGGAGAAACAATCGTCGAAGCGGCAGGCTGCGGCTTCTTGCGAGGTCGAGCGGGGAGCACAAACTCCTCCGGCTCGGCAGGGCTCGCCGCCGCAGGCTCGGCGATTTCATCCGGCACCGACGGCACAAGGTCCGGTTCCAGCGTCAACATACCGCTCAAATCCAACGTCTCTGCGTCCGAATCTTCCGGCCTCGGTTCCGTCAAAGACTCCACCTCGATATTTTTCGGTTGTGCCGCGACCTCATCGGCCGCCGATTCGGAAAACCGAATCGCCTCGTAAAGGTTGCGCAATTTCACGAGCGCCAAATCGCGTTCGAGCGTATCGACCGGCTTGCCGTCGCACCAGCCCTCCACCAAAGCCGACAACTGCGCCAACTCTTTCCGTATAGTTTCCCAAGCCATATTCCGTAAGGGTAAAATTTCCTCACAAATATA
>CAMWYI010000112.1 GCA_947178455.1 uncultured Alistipes sp.
GCTCATGGCGGTGAGGTTTTATAAATGATGAATCGGGAACAAAGATACGATAATTAGGTAAAATTTTTTCTATCTTTACTGCGTATTTTGCGCACGTTTTCCCGCTTCGGCAGCGCCGACCACCTCGAAATACCGTCGGCCCATCGAAAACGTAATTTAATAAAAAACCTGAACGAATGAAAGAAACGTTCGACCTGTTTTTAATCGGGATGGCCGTCGCCGCGCTCGGCGTCTTCGTGGCGCTGCAATTCTTCGAGGCCGGGTACGGCTACCTGTTCGACCGGCGTTACGGGCCGCCCGTCCCCAACAAAGCGGGGTGGGTACTCATGGAAGCGCCCGTTTTCGTCTTCATGTGCGTGCTGTGGGCCTGCTCCGAGCGGATGTGGGATGCCGCGCCGCTCGCGCTGTTCGTGCTGTTCCAGACCCACTACCTCCAACGGTCGTTCATCTTCCCGCTGCTGATGCGCGGCAACTCCAAGATGCCGTTGGGCATCGTCCTTATGGGGATGCTGTTCAATACGCTCAACGCCCTGATGCAGGGCGGCTGGATTTTCTACGTCTCGCCCGCCGACTTCTACGACGACTGGTTTTCAAAACCCTACATCTACATCGGCGGGGCGATTTTCTTGGCGGGTATGGCCATCAATCTCCACTCCGACTACATCATCCGCCACCTGCGCAAGCCCGGCGACACGCGCCACTACATTCCGCGCGGCGGCATGTTCCGCTATGTCTCGTCGGCCAACTATTTCGGCGAACTGGCCGAGTGGGTGGGCTTCGCCATAGCCTCGTGGTCGTGGGCCGGTGCCGTCTTCGCTTGGTGGACGTTCGCCAACCTCGCGCCCCGCGCCGCCTCGCTCTACCGGCGCTACGAAAAGGAGTTCGGCGCGGAGTTCACCGACTTGAAACGCAAAAAAATCGTTCCATTCATCTATTAGCCTATGTCCGAACTCTTCACACCCTATCGACTGGGCCCCGTGACCTTGCGCAACCGAGTCATCCGCTCGGCCGCATTCGAGTCGATGGGCGAAAATTTCGGCCCGTCGCAGCAGCTCAAAGACTACCACGTCGCGGTCGCACGCGGCGGCGTCGGGATGACCACCGTCGCTTATGCGGCCGTGTGCCGCAGCGGCCTGTCGTTCCGCAAACAGTTGTGGCTGCGTCCCGAAATCGTGCCCGCGCTGCGCGACCTGACCGACGCGATTCACCGCGAAGGAGCCGCCGCAGGCATCCAAATCGGCCACTGCGGCAACATGACCCACCTCACAACGGCCGGACAGATTCCGATCGGAGCATCGACCGGCTTCAACCTCTATGCCTATACGCCCGTGCGCGGCATGCGCAAAAGCGAAATCGTGCAGGTGGCCAAAGACTTCGGCCGCGCCGTGCACACGGCTGCCGACGCCGGATTCGATTCGGTCGAGACGCACGCCGGACACGGCTACTTGATTTCGCAGTTCCTGTCGCCCTACACCAACCACCGTCGCGACGAGTACGGCGGGTCGCTCCACAACCGCATGCGGTTCATGCGCATGTGTTTGGAGGAGGTCATGGAGGCCGCCGCCCAGCGCAACGTGGCCGTGCTGGTCAAGCACAACATGTACGACGGTTTCAAGAGCGGCATTCAGATTCCCGAGAGCATCGAAATCGCCAAAGTCATCGAATCCTACCAAGTCAACGGCATCGTCCTTTCGGCCGGATTCGTGTCCAAAGCCCCGATGGCCGTCATGCGCGGACTGATACCGCTTTATACCATGAGCCACTACTCGCCGCTGTGGCTGCGGTACTTCATCCGGTGGTGCGGCCCCTATATGATCAAGCAGTTCCCGTTCGAGGAGTGCTACTTTTTGGAGGATGCCAAGAAGTTCCGCGCCGCACTCAAAGGGCCGCTCGTCTACGTGGGCGGGCTCGTCAGCCGCGAGGGTATCGACAAGGCGCTCGATGCCGGATTCGACATGGTGCAAATGGCCCGCGCGCTGGTCAACGACCCCGCATTCGTCAACAAACTGCGCGAGGGCGACGCGTCGACCCGCAGTGAGTGCGACCACCGCAACTACTGCATCGCCCGCATGTATTCGGTCGACATGAAGTGCTGCAAACATTGCCCCGACCTGCCGCGCAAGATACGCGAGGAGCTGGCCAAACTTCCGTAGTGCGATGAAACGGGGTCAAATTTCGCGGGGCGCCGCTTGGGCATTGATTACCGGCGCCGGTTCCGGCATCGGGCGTTGCTATGCGCTCCGGCTGGCCGCGCTGGGCTATCGTGTCGCGCTGGTCGGCGAGCACATCGAACGGCTCGAAGCCGTGAAGCAGGAAATCGAAGCGGCCGGAGGGGTCGAAATCCGCACGTTCGCTATCGACCTTGCCCGCACGACCGCCGCGCAGGAACTTTTCGACTGGACGCGCGAACAAAACATCGCAGTCGACGTGCTGGTGAACAATGCGGGTATTTTCTCGTTCTGCGACGTGCTGCATACGCCGGCCGAACGCATCGAACGCATGATTCTGCTCCATGACCTGACCGCCACCCAACTCTGCCGGATGTTCGCCGACGAGATGATACGGCGCGGCGTGCGGGGCCGTATCCTCAACATGTCATCGTTCTCGTTGTGGATGCCGTTTCCGGGTCTCTCGATTTACAGCGCCTCGAAAGCCTATCTGCGCAGTTTCTCGGTGGCGTTCGCCCGCGAAGTCGCCGACCGAGGCATCCGCGTCACGGCGGTCTGTCCGGCAGGCGTGGCAACCGATTTGTACGGATTGACGCCCCGCTGGCAACGCATCGGACTGCGGCTGGGGGCGCTTATCTCCGCCGATAGCTGCGCACGGCGCGGGCTGCGTGCTTTGTGGCGCGGACGGCGGTGCATCGTGCCCGACTGGTGGAACCGACTGTTCATCCCGATTTGCAAGGTGCTGCCCATGTGGATGCTGCGCCCGCTGCGGCGGTACACGATGCGATTCCAAAAATAAATCGGTATGATAAAAAACGTCGTTTTCGACTTGGGCGGAGTGCTCGTGGGGCTCGACCTCGCCAAGTGCCGCGCGGCATTCGAAGCCATCGGACTGCAAGCAATCGGCGCCCTCATCGACCCGTGCCATCCGGCGGCGATGATAGAACGCATGGAGCAAGGCGAACTCTCGTTCCACGAGACCTGCGAGGAGATGCGCCGCATGACGGGCAACCGCACGGTGACCGACGACCAGATAGCCGCCGCCATTTCGGCCTTTCTGACCGATATTCCGGTCGAAAAACTGCGGTCAATCGAGGCCTTGCGCCGTCGGGGCATCCGCACCTACGTCCTCTCGAACAACAACCCCGCCGCTATGGAGACGATACGCCGGATGTTCACTGCCGACGGTCGCACGATGCAGGATTATTTCGACGGCATCTACCTCTCCTACCGCATGCGGCTCCTGAAACCCCACGCCGACATATTTATTAAGATGCTGGAAGATAGCGGGATGTCGGCAGAAGAAAGTCTTTTCATCGACGATTCCGCGCGCAACATCGAAACGGCCCGCCGATTGGGATTCGCCGTTCACCGAGCCGTACCCGACGAAGATTTCCGGCCGCTGCTCGACAATATCGGGTAGGGAGACTGGATTGGCTGCTGCGCGGTTTGCACAAAATCTGTGTGAAAGCCCATGCAAGCGACCTGCTTTTGTTGGGGAGACGAATTGGCGTTGCGGAGCGGTTGCAAACCGCTCCGCAACACCTTTCCAGCAAGGCCCCTTGGCGAGGTTACAAGATTCAATACGAACCCGCCCTTGCGGGTTTTTTTGTTGCGAAGCCGCTGTTTGCCAATAAATTCGCACAGCGGGCTCCGCAACAAAAAAGTCTCTGCCATAAGCAGAGACTTCGTATTTGAATCTTGTCGGGGAGACTGGATTCGAACCAGCGACCCCCTGCTCCCAAAGCAGGTGCGCTAACCGGACTGCGCTACACCCCGTAACGAGCGCAAAGATAACCTTATTTTTCGGTTCCGGCAAACCTAATTTCCACAAGGCGATTCGCGTCGAAGTTCCGACCGCCACCGTGCTCGTCCGTTTTCGGGCATCATCTTTGCAGACGCATGGGGAAAACCTATTAATGCGTCATGAAAAAATCAGTTATCATCCTTACGGCTCTGCTTGTATGCGTAGCGGCCGCAACGGTCATCGGACAGAAAAAGGTTCTGTCGCCCAAAGAGGAACGCCGCGAAGTGCGCGAAAAACGCCGTGCGGAGCGCATCGCCAATTTCGAGAAGACGATGGACTCCATCGTGCTGTCGCGCAACTTCCAGTTCAATCCCCAGACCATGCAGCAGCAGCCTGCGGGCCCGATGCGCCAAATCATGAACCCGGCTTTCAACGTCGGCATCTGGGACGGCACGGCCGACATCTGTCTGCCCTACATCAAAGGCTACGTGCCGCCCTACCACGTCACCGTGCTCAACTACACCGTCGGCGTGCAGGGCTACACCACCGAACAGACCCACGAGGGGTGGATGGTCACCTTCTCCGCCTCGTTGTTCTCGGCTTCGGACTACACCTTCACGTTCGAGATATTCTCTCGCACGGGCGGTGCGACGCTGACTATCACCAATCCTTGGTACAACGCCGTGCAGTATTCGGGCAGCATCACGCAACTCTATTAAAACTTCGTTCTATTCGCATGAAAAAACACATTCTCACGCTCTTCGGCGCAGGTCTTTCGACGATCTGCGCCGTTTGCGCCGTATCCGCGCAAACTCCCCGTCCGACGCATCACGCGCACCCCAGCGGCACTGCCCAGCAAGTGTCCAATATCCGTTCGTCGGTCGACAGCATTCCGCAAACGACCGTCGTCCCCGTACAACAGCCGCCGCTCGAAATCGCCGACTACACGACCGTTTTCGAGGCTCCGGGCGAGGGGCTCAACCGCGTCGAACGACGGGCCTTGCGCGCCAAAAATCACGCCGCGTGCATCGACTCGCTCGTGCAGTCGCACAACTATGTATTCTATCCCGACACGATGCAGGAGATGCCCGAAGGCACCGTCCATCGGATTTACACCGATTATTTCTTCTTCGGTTTGTTCGCCGACCACGCCGAAGTGCACCTGCCCGTCGACCGCGCCGGTTCGCAGTACATCGAGCGGGTCAATTTCGATTCGATGGCTATCAGCAACTACCGGATTTCGCGCGTGCAGTGCGGGTGGATGATTTCGTTCGACATCGCCGACGGCGACGCGCGTTACCACGCTTCGTTCACGGTCTGCACGGCAACCGGCGAAACGACGCTCACGTTCATCACGCCTTCGGTCACCATGCGTTACATCGGCACACTCGGCAACCGTCGGCGCATCCGACCCCACACGCGGCCTTTTTAAGCCGTGACGGCGTAGCAACCGTCCGATGCTCCTCGACCGTCCGCCGCACTTAAAACCTTGTTCTTAACGCCACCCGCACTTTTTGATCCGTCAAAAAGTGCCAAAAACCTCTCCGACGATGTCTCCGCCTACTCGTGCGGC
>CAMWYI010000113.1 GCA_947178455.1 uncultured Alistipes sp.
GACGGCTGAAAATCTGGCGGATGCCCTCGTCGTCGCGCGCCTATCCGCGCCCCGTCGAATGGAAGGCCGAATACTATCGGAAAGTCTTTTCGGAAAACGGCATCCTCTGACCCCGACGCGCTGGTCATTGCACCTCGTCTCGAAAAAAATGCGCTTCGGGCGTTGCCTCCGCGCGAAAAAACCGCTATCTTTGCCATGAATAACCCTACGGCTGACAGGGAAATCTCGGCAAATTCGGACACCGCTCCGGCTTTGCGCGGGGCGTGCTGTCCATGCCGCAGAATTTGAACCCCTTGAATCGTGAGCGAAGAGAAGAAAACCTCGAAAAAGAAGTGCGAAACGCCGCTGATGGATCAGTACTACCGCATGAAGGCCTCGCAGCCCGATGCCGTCATGCTGTTCCGCGTCGGCGACTTTTACGAAACGTTCGGCGAGGATGCCATCAAGACCAGCGGCATATTGGGCATCACGCTGACCCGTCGGGCCAACGGTGCTGCTTCGTATGTCGAACTGGCGGGATTTCCCTATCATGCGCTCGACACCTACCTGCCCAAACTCCTGCGGGCGGGCGAACGGGTGGCCATTTGCGAGCAGCTGGAAGACCCCAAGACGGTCAAGGGGCTGGTCAAGCGGGGTATCATCGAGCTGGTCACTCCGGGCGTCGTCATGGAGAACAACATGCTCTCGAACAAGGAGAATACCTACCTCGCCTCGATATTCTTCGGCAAAAAGCTCACGGGTGTCGCTTTTCTCGACATTTCGACCGGCGAATTTTACGTCGCCGAGGGTTCCGACGCTTATGTCGACAAATTGCTGGCCAACCTGCGGCCCAAAGAGGTCGTTTTCCAGCGCGGATGCGAGGAGCGGTTCGCCGCTGCGTTCGGGTCGCAGTATTACACCTATAAACTCGACGAATGGGTTTTCGCTGAGGAGGTCGACCGCGAAAAATTGTGTCGGCAGTTCGGCACCCAGTCGCTCAAAGGATTCGGCGTCGACCACTTCACGAGCGGCATTTCGGCCGCCGGTGCCATTCTCCATTACCTCGAATTCACCGAGCACCGCGACACGGCCCATATCCGGTCGCTGGCCCGTATCGACCAAGCCGATTCGGTGTGGATCGACAAGTTCACGATCCGCAATCTGGAACTTTTCACCTCGAACGGCGGGCGCGAAAAGGGCAGTTTCGCCGAGGTCATCGACCGCACGCTGACCCCGATGGGCGGTCGTCTGTTGAAACGTTGGATTTCCATGCCGTTGCGCGACCCTGCGCGGATCGGCGAACGGCTCGACATCGTGGAGCGTTTCACGAAAGATGCCGAGTTGGCCGATAGCGTGCGCGAGCAGGTGGAGCAGGTGGGCGATTTGGAGCGCATCGCTTCGCGCGTCGCCGCTTTGCGGGTCACTCCGCGCGAGTTGGTGCAGTTGAAAAGTTCGCTTACGGCGGTCGAAACGCTCCAAACGATGTTGGCGTCGTCCGACGAGGCCCGTTTGCAGAAGCTGGCGCAGCAAATCGACCCGCTGGCGGCGGTTCGCGACCGCCTTGCCCGCGAAATCTATCCCGACCCGCAATACAATCAGATACAGAAAGGCGGCGTGATTGCCGACGGCGTGGATCCCGAACTCGACGACCTGCGGCGCATCGCCTTGCATGGCAAGGATTATTTGGCCCGCATCCAGCAGCGCGAAATCGAGGAGACCGGCATCCCTTCGCTCAAAATCAGTTACAACAGCGTCTTCGGTTATTACATCGAAGTCCGCAACGCGCATCGGGAAAAGGTGCCCGAGACGTGGATTCGCAAACAGACGCTGGCCAATGCCGAACGCTACATCACCGAAGAGCTCAAAGAGTACGAAGCCAAGATTCTGGGGGCCGAGGAGAAGATGCTGGCGTTAGAACAGCGCATCTACAACGAAATCATCGCGTTTATCGGCGATTCGTTGCAGCCGTTGTTGCGCGATGCCGCTGTCGTGGCGCAGATAGACTGCCTGCAATCGTTCGCTCGCATGGCATGCGAGCGGCATTACGTGCGGCCGAAATTGGACGAGGGGAAGCGCATCGACATTCGCGAGGGCCGTCATCCGGTCATCGAAACGCTGATGCCCGTCGGCGAGGAGTACATCCCCAACGACGTGATGCTCGACAGCGACAAACAGCAGATTATGATGATTACGGGCCCCAACATGTCGGGTAAATCGGCCTTGCTGCGGCAAACGGCCCTCATCATCCTGATGGCGCAAATGGGGTCGTTCGTGCCCGCGAAATCGGCGCATATCGGCGTGGTGGACAAAATTTTCACGCGTGTCGGAGCTTCGGACAACATTTCGCAGGGCGAGTCGACTTTCATGGTCGAGATGCTCGAATCGGCCAGCATTCTCAACAACATTTCCGACCGAAGCATCGTGCTGCTGGACGAAATCGGACGCGGTACGAGTACCTACGACGGTATTTCGATTGCGTGGGCGATGGTCGAATACCTGCACAATCATCCGACGGCACGGGCGAAAACGCTGTTCGCCACGCACTACCACGAACTGAACGAAATGGAGCGCTTGTGCCCGCGTGTCAAGAATTTCCACGTGACGGTCAAGGAGATACGCAACCAAATCGTCTTCCTGCGCAAGTTGGAGCAGGGCGGCACGGAACACTCGTTCGGTATCCACGTCGCGCGTATGGCCGGCATGCCGTTGTCGGTGGTGTCGCGGGCCGACGAGATTCTGCGCAACCTCGAACAGGTGTACGGCAACAACGAAATCGTGCCGAGCCGCAGTCTCAAAGAGCGCGGTCGGAAATTGACCGCGCAGGCCGTGCGCGAAGCGGCCGACACGCCGGATTCGCCGAGCGTGCAGCTTTCGATGTTCCGATTGGACGACCCCGTGCTGGTGCAGATTCGCGACCAAATCAAGGGGCTGAACCTCGATTCGCTGACCCCGATCGAAGCGCTCAACAAACTGAACGAAATCAAGAAAATCACCGGTCTGTGATGCCGCAGCCGGAGAAACGAAAAGGCCGAAGCGGAAATCTTCGGCCTTTCTTCGTGTTTTCGGAGTGTTATTGGGCGTTGTTGATTTTCGCCCACGAATCTTTCAGCGTCACCGTGCGGTTGAAGACTAAATGTTCCGGCGTCGAATCGGTGTCGGGGCAGAAATAGCCCACGCGCTCGAACTGCACGGCCTGCCCGATTGGAATATCGCGCAGCGAGGGTTCCAAGTAACCCGTGATTTTGACCATCGAATCGGGGTTGAGGTTGTCCTCCCATGTTTGGCCCTCCTCCACGTCGTCGGGATTCTCTTTCGTGAACAGCGGATTGAACAGGCGCACTTCGGCTTCCAACGCATCTTTGGCCGACACCCAGTGGATGACTCCTTTCACCTTGCGGCCGTCGCTCGACGAGCCGTTGCCCGACATCGGGTCGTAGGTGCAGTGCAGCTCCACGATGTTGCCTTCGGCATCCTTCACGACTTCCTCGCACTTGATGAGGTAGGAGTAGCGCAGACGCACCTCGCCGCCCGGTTGCAGCCGGTAGAATTTTTTTGGCGGATTCTCCATGAAATCGTCCCGTTCGATGTAGAGGACTTTCGAGAACGGCACCTGCCGTGTTCCGGCGGCCTCGTTTTCGGGATTGTTGATAGCCGTGAACAGCTCGGTCTTGCCCTCGTCGTAGTTCGTAACGACCACTTTCAGCGGATTCAGCACGGCCATGCGCCGTTCGGCCACCTTGTTGAGGTCTTCGCGCACGCAGTACTCCATTTTAGCGAGGTCGATTACGTTGTCGCGTTTGGCGACGCCCACCATTTCGGCGAAGTTGCGCACCGACGCGGGGGTGTAGCCCTTGCGGCGCAGGGCGCAGATAGTCGGCATGCGCGGGTCGTCCCAGCCCATGACGACGCCTTCCTGCACGAGTTTCAGCAGCTTGCGCTTCGACATCATCGTGTAGGTGAGGTTCAGCCGTGCGAATTCGTACTGGTGCGACGGGAAAATATCCAGCGCTTGGATGAACCAGTCGTACAGCGGACGATGCACATCGAATTCCAGCGTGCAAATCGAGTGCGTGATGTGTTCGATCGAGTCGCTTTGGCCGTGCGCATAGTCGTACATCGGGTAGATGCACCACTTGTTGCCCGTGCGGTGGTGTTCGGCGTGGATGATGCGGTACAGAATCGGGTCGCGGAACAGCATGTTCGGATGCGCCATGTCGATTTTCGCACGCAGCACTTTCTCGCCGTCGGCGAACTCGCCCTTGCGCATGCGCTCGAACAGGTCGAGGTTTTCTTCAATCGTGCGGTTGCGCCAAGGCGACTCCTTGCCCGGCTCCGATACGGTGCCGCGCGTTTCGCGGATTTGCTCCTGCGATTGATCGTCGACATAGGCCAGCCCTTTTTTAATCAGGACGATAGCCCATTCGTAGAGTTGGTCGAAGTAGTCCGATGCGTAGCGTTCCAGCGCCCAGTCGAATCCCAGCCACTGAATATCGCGCTTGATAGAGTCAACATATTCGACATCCTCTTTCACGGGATTCGTGTCGTCGAAACGCAGATTGCACTTTCCGCCGTACTTCTTGGCCAGTCCGAAGTTGATGCAGATGCTCTTGGCATGGCCGATATGCAGATAGCCGTTCGGTTCGGGCGGGAAACGGGTCTGAATCTCCGTCGTGCCTTCGGCGATAGACGCTTCGATGATTTCTTCGAGAAAGTTGAGCGATTTTTCGCGTGTTTCGTTCGTTTCGCTTGCCATATTCTTATTCAATTTGTTATCATGCTATTGCTGTCGGTACTATTTGCCGATACGGAACAGCTTTTCGAGGTTCACGGAGAGTTGCACGACCTGTTGCGTCCCCATGCCTTTGCCGTCGTAATGGAGTGCGATGCCCGCGTCGATGTGCACTGTGTTCTTGAAGAAGCGGTTTTCGTAGCCGAGCCACGTGCGGTTGTAGACGTGTTCGGTCGTCGCATAGAAACTCTCGCCCGCATAGAGACCGTCCGTGCCGTAGGTAAGTCCCGTCGCGGGGTCGGCCGCGACGAACCGCAGCGGTTGGAGGTTCTGTCCGAGATAGAGGTTGTTTTCCAGCTTCACGCCCCATTTGCGGATAACGATGTCCAGTTGTCCGCCGCACGGCTTTTGCCAGCGGTTGTCTACGCTGCGGCCGCGTTGGGGTGCCAGCAGCATGCCGGCCCGCACGTCGAAATCGAAATAGGCGTCGAATTTCCAGCCGACGTAAGGATTTAATAAAAGATTGTCCGAGACATTGCCTACTTGTTTCGACATGGCGAAGTGGAAGAGCGAAAAGGCGTATCCGAAGTACCCCCCCCCGCCGAATGCGTAGCGGCCGGCCGAGAGAATGCGGAATTTTTCGCGGGTCGTCTCTCCGAGCATACCCTCCCAATCGAGAGCCAATTCTATAT
>CAMWYI010000114.1 GCA_947178455.1 uncultured Alistipes sp.
GTGTTAGGCCTGCCGCTAGCGTTCATCCTGAGCCAGGATCAAACTCTCCATGGTATATAATGAATTTGTTTGTATCTTTCGCTCTAATCTCAAAGGTATTGTTTTGAAATCACTCTCCGCAGAGAGTGGGAAAAACTATTTAGCTGCTCAAATACTTCAAAGAACGCTGTTCCTATATTGCTATAAAGAACACTTCTCGTTTCATTCCGTCCGCTCGTTTTTCAGAGCGGAAAGTGGTGCAAAGATAAAGCATCTTTTTCGAACCACCAAAACTTTTCGAAAGTTTTTTCAGAAAAATTTTTCAGAACCTTTTTGCTTATCCGTTTCGAGCGGTGCTCTTTCGGAAAGCGGATGCAAAGGTAACGACAAAATCCGAACTTGCAAACATTTTATCGACTTTTTTCAAAAAAAAGCAAAATTCGCCTTTTATCGTATTCCGAACGGACATTTTTATTAAAACAGCTATTTACTGAACGGCCTGTTGTATTATTGATTTTGCATCAATCTTTCCAAATCGCGGAAGAACTCCGGCACATGACCGCTGTGAATCTTTCGGATACGGCCTTCGGGGTCGATGATGACTTTCGTGGGAAAACTTTGTATGCCATAAAGTTCCTTGACACCGTCCGATTTCGAGTTGTAGAGCTGTACCCACGGCAATTCGTAGCGTTCCACCGCCTTTTTCCACGCTTCGGGCCTATCGTTGCAGTCGATTCCCACGATTTCCAATCTCCCACCGTACTTCGCATAGGCTTCTTTCAATTCGGGAAATCCCTTGATGCACCAGCCGCACCACGAACCCCAAAAATCCAAAACCACCCACTTTCCGCGAAAATCGCCCAATGCAACCCGATTGCCCTGCAAGTCGGGCAACGCAAAATCGGGAGCAAGGGCAGCGGCCGTTTCCTGTTCCTGTTGTTTCTTTCGTTTGGCCAGCCGCTTTTCGGCATCCGCTATCTTCGACTGCACGAGCGGATAAATCATCGAAGCGAGGGCGTCGCCTGTCAATTTCGCCCCGTACTCCACCGCATCTTCCGCGCCGGTAAACTCCATGATGGCATAGGAGGCGCCGGGCCGGCCGGGATGTGCGGCGACGTATTCCTTCAAATAGGCGAACAAATGCGCCGCTATCTTCTTCGCCGTCTCGGTATCTTCGGTCTCGAGAGCCCGCATATAGCAACGTTCCGCGTCCTTGACCACGTTCTGGATTTCGGAAACCTGTTCCATCAGCGGGGTTCCGGCGACCGAGCACCGTTCGTCCGACAACGCAATCGTCAATTCATCCGCAGGAACGGCATAAAACGTACCCATGATTTCGTTATAGCCGCGCGGCGTTTCGCAGGTCAGAAAACGGTAACACGCAGCGTTCGGAAACACGGGTTCGAGCGTGAACGTTTCGGACTGAATCGTCAGGGTATCCGTGCGAGTCACCAAATCGGCCAGCGATTCCGCCTCGACCATACTTCGGATTTCGGTCGCCTTAAAGAGAATTTTACGGCCTTTCCACTCCGCAGGAACCGTCACCGTGAATCGGGCGCTCGCAGCATTCGTACTGAAAAGAGCGAGCAAAAGAACGAAAAGAATTTTACGCATCGGTCTATTTCTGTTTTATATAAGAACGAAGTTGCGGTTTATTTTCGTATTTTCGACCCGTCCTAAATTTTCGACCGATGCTATTTCGCCCTATTATATATATAGGTGTGCTGCTTTCGGCGGCCTGCACCTGTCGTTCGACCGGCCCCGACCTGCGAACCGGCGACCTGCTGTTCCAATGCGGCACGGGTGCCATGACCGAAGCTATCGTCGATGCGACCGGCCGCGACGAAACCCTCGATTTCACCCATGTCGGAATCGCCCTGCACGGCGACCGATGCGATTCGGTGCTCGAAGCCACGACCGACGGCGGCGTGCGAATCATTGCGCTCGCAGCGTTTCTCGACCGCGCCGCCCGCATCGGCGGAAAGTCGGCGACGGTTGCGATGCGGCTGCGCGACACGACGGGCGTCGCGGCTTCGGTCGCACGGGCCCGCAAAGCACTGGGACTGCCCTACGACTATTCGTTCCGGCCCGACAACGGCCGCTACTATTGCAGCGAGCTGGTCTACGACCACTACCTGCGGCCGGACGGCCGCCATTGCTTCACGGCGCGGCCGATGAATTTCCGCGCTCCCGACGGCACGCTGCCCCGCTACTGGGCCGAACTGTTCGAGCGGCTGGGCGAACCGGTACCCGAAGGCGTCTTGGGCACCAACCCCAATGATATGTCGCGTGAAGCGGGGCTGTATGAGGTGCACCGGTGGTTTTAATAAAATCGAGCGCGGCGGATTGCAAACTCCGAAAAAAATGATTACCTTTGCAGGCTATGTTTAACTAATTAACTTTTTACGACAATGCCGAAAATGAAAACCAATGCCGCGGCGAAGAAACGCTTTACCTTCACCGGCACAGGAAAGATCAAGCGCAAACACGCTTATCACAGTCACATCCTGACCAAAAAAACGACGAAACAGAAACGCAATCTCTGCTATTCGGGTACCGTTTCTGCGGCCGACGAGGCCAAAATCAAGAATCTGCTGGTCAAATAGCACCGCTATAAGACCGCCTGATTCCATTCAACCGAATTTAATAAAAACCGGAGCAGAACAGCCCCAAAGAATACGGGAGAACCGTATCGCTGCGCGCTCTTCAAAAACTTTACATTATGCCACGTTCAGTCAACGCTGTTGCGTCTCGCGCAAGAAGAAAGAAAGTTTTGAAACTTGCCAAAGGTAACTTTGGTTCAAGGGGAAACGTATGGACCGTTGCGAAAAACACGGTCGAAAAGGGTTTGCAGTTCGCCTATGCGCACCGCCAGCTCAAAAAGCGGACGTTCCGTTCGCTGTGGATTACGCGTATCAACGCAGGTGTCCGCGCTTACGGAATGACCTACTCGCAATTCATCGGCAAACTCAACGCCAAAGGTATCGCCCTGAACCGCAAGGTACTGGCCGACCTCGCGATGAACGAGCCGAAAGCATTTGCGGCAATCGTCAAGAAAGTTAAATAGTTTTGCACTTCGCGCCGAAGCGTCGCCCGGTCCGAATAGCACGGGCGGCGGTGCGGAGGAAATAGCAGCGGGTTTTCCAAATGGGAAGCCCGCTTTTTCTATATAGCTTTATCATCCATTTTTCGCTATCGTACCTTTTGGTGGCAAAAGGTACCCAAAACCATCCGCACGTTTTTATTAGCGGCATGGTAGCTTCAACTTGCTTTGGAACGCATTTTTGCCCATTTGCGGGCGTTTTATTAGCGCTATGGACGGTCAGTTGGTTTCCGACAGTCGGAAGCGCTATTACCTTAATTTGTGGGGCGAAGACTGCGAAGTCCGACACGCAAGTGGCGGGCCTTCGCGGGCGAAGGCTTCGGCCCGCGCGACGCAAAGCGTCGCTATTCTTTTTATTCGGTGATAGCGCAAACGGCCGTCCGAAACCGAACGACCGTCTATCGCGCTTAAATCGGCGTTCTTAACGCCGTTAGAACGGCAGGTCGTCCGCTTCGGACGTTGCCGGTGCCGCCGCATAGGTCGGTTCTTCGCCGATAGGCGGCATGTCGGGCATCGGTGCTGCGGCCGGAGCGCTCGCCTGCACAGGCTGCAAACGCCAAGCGCGGATGTCGGTGTACCACCGGCCGTTATACTCACGCGATTCGATATTGACCGACACGTGGTAGTTCTCGCCCTCTTTGAGTTTGGCCACATCGTCGGGCCGGTTGAAAAAAGTCACGCAGATTTTGCGCGTGAAACTGCCGTCCTGCATCTCGAAGACGACATCCTGCCGTTGCCACTCGCCGCGCGCCGAAGTGCCCTTCGTCACGGGCATCATTTTGTAAACGGTTCCTTCAAATTCCATTTTTGAAACTTCGCCAATTATTTCGGCAAATATAACTATTTTTGCAGAAAATCCGTACCATGACGCAGCAGGAAATCGACGAAAAATTCATGCGGCTCGCGCTGTCCGAAGCCCGCAAAGCGCAGGCGCAGGGCGAAGTCCCTATCGGAGCCGTCGTAGTGGCCGACGGCGCTATCGTCGGACGGGGGCACAATCTGGTGGAAACGCTCGACGACCCGACAGCCCATGCCGAAATGCAGGCGCTGACGGCCGCCGCCTCGACGCTCGGCGGAAAATACCTGCAAAAATGCACGCTCTACGTCACGGTCGAGCCGTGCATCATGTGCGCCGGAGCTATCGGCTGGGCGCAAATCGCCCGTGTGGTATGGGGCGCCGACGACCCGAAACGCGGCTACCGGTGCTACTCCGAGCAGGTTTTTCATCCCAAAACCACCACTGCTTCCGGCATCCTTGCAGAAGATTGCAGCGCCCTAATAAAAGAGTTTTTCGCCGCGTTGCGGGCTTAGATTTTGCAAGAATCAAGATTATTTCTTAATTTTGCGTTTATTACGACCGATTGTATCGGTCGCCGAACTTTTGAAAATTATTAAAACCGATTACACAATGAAAAAGTTATTTGTATCGCTCGTTGCGCTGATGGCAGTCGCGTCGCTGTCGGCCCAAGACCTGTCGGCACTCTTCAACGAGGGCGCATCGGCTTACGGACAAAAGGATTTCGCAGGCGCCGCCGCCAAATTCGAGGAGGTGCTCGCCCAAGATGCCGAAGGCACGACGGATGCCGCAGTGAACGCCAAGAAATACCTGCCGCGCTGCTACTTCCAGCTGGGCGGAAAGGCTTTCCAAACAAAGAATTTCGACAAGGCGGCCGAGAATTTCGCCAAATCGGCCGAAGTGGCCGAGCAGTTCGGCGACATCGCCCAAGCCAACAAAGCCAAAGGCTGGATTGCCAAAACTTATCAGGTACAAGGCGGTACGGCCTACAACGACAAGGACTACGCCAAGGCAGCCGAGATTTTCGCCAAAGGTTATGCAGCCGACCCGCGCAACACCGAAATGGCGTTGAACTTGGCCATGAGCTACTGCGAATCGGGCGACTACGTGAAAGGCATGGAGGTTTACGAGAACATCGCCGCCATGAATCCCGACAAGTACGCCGAAGCGGTTGCCCAAGCCAAAGAGATGATGACTTTCTACACCAACAATCAGGTGGCCAAGATGCAGGCAGCCAACGATTACGACGGCATCATCGCGATGGCCGACGAGATGTTGGAGAAGAATCCCGCCAACGCATTGGCTTTGAGCGTGCGGTTGCAGGCCTACAACGGCAAAAAAGATTTCGGCAAGGTCATCGAGTTGGGCGAAGCGGCTGCCGAGGCACAGACCGAGCCCGAAGCCAAGAGCCAGATGTACTATCTGTTGGGTGCCGCCTACAATGCCAAAGATATGAAACCGCAGGCCATTGCGGCGTTCAAGCAGGTTACCGCAGGCCCCAATGC
>CAMWYI010000115.1 GCA_947178455.1 uncultured Alistipes sp.
TTCGCCGAGTTCTTCTCCGCCTGCATCTTCCCGCAGACGGGCCGGAAATTGCTTTCCGCTTTGCAGACTGGCTGTCTTTTGCAGCCGCATCCCGACACGCAGCATGTTGTCGTTGCCCGACGTGAGCCGTTTGCGGGCATCGTCGTAGGCGTCGCGCGCTTTGTCGAGTGCCGCACCGACCCCTTCGAGCGAGGTTGCGAATGCGGCTGCCTGTTCGTATAGTTTCAGGGCGCAGGTGGCGATTTCACGCGTGTTTTTGTCTTGGTCGTGGTATTTCCAAAGGTCGGCGACCAACTTCAACAGCGCGAACAGATTGGTAGGCGAGGAGATGATGACTTTTTTGTCGTAGGCATCGCTCCAAATGTTGGGGTCGGCTTTGAGCGCCTCCAAAAAGGCGGGTTCGTTGGGGACGAACATGATGACGAAATCGGGCGAATTGAAACGCCGCTGATACTCTTTGCGGCCCAATTCGATGACGTGCTGGCGCACCGATGCGACGTGGGCCGCCAACTGACGCTGGCGTTCCGCTTCGTCCGCCGCCGAAGTGCAGGCCACGAACGCGGTCAGCGACACTTTCGAGTCGATGACGATTTCTTTCTTGTCGGGCAGGTGAAGCACCACATCGGGCCGCAGGTTGCGCCCTTCGTCGTCCTTGACGTTGTATTGCGTTTCGTAGTGGATGCCTTTGGTCAGTGCCGAACCGTCTAAAATCGTTTCGAGCAGCATTTCGCCCCAGTCGCCCTGTATCTTCGAATTGCCTTTCAGTGCATTGGTCAGATTCTGGGCATCGGCCGAAATGGTGCGGTTGAGTTCCATCAGATTTTTCAGTTCGGCTTTCAGTTCGCCGCGCTGCGAGGTCTGCACGGTGTAGATTTCCTCGACCCGTTTGCGAAAATCGGTGATGTTATCTCGAAACGGTTTTATTAAGAGTTCGATTGCTTCGCTGTTGGTTTTGCGGAGATGCTGCGACTGCTCGCCAAGGATTTCGTTCGCCAGATTGCGGAATTGCAGTCGGAGCGTTTCTTCGTTTTTCTCGCGTTCTTGCCGTTCGGCTTCGCGTTGTTCCTCCGTCTTGCGACGCATGGCGGCGATTTCCGTCTCGGATGCGGCTTTCAACGCCGCCAGCTCCGCCGTCGTGCGGGCATGTTGTTCCAGCAGCCGGCGGATTTCCGCTTCGGCGGCTGTGCGCGCTTCGTCCGCCGCGTTTTTCTCTTTGCGGAGGCGTTCCGACTCGCGGCGCTGGAACAGCCATGCTGCCGCCGATACCGCTACAAGCGCTCCGAGCACGGCGATGACCGTAATAGATATACTCTCCATAGCAACAAAAGTAGCGATAAATTTCGGGAAATTCGTATCTTTGACTTCTTTTCGTATCTTTGTCCAAACGAATTTTCGACTACAATGCAACGTATTCTCGCACCTTCGATACTTTCGGCCGATTTCGGACACCTCGACCGCGTCGTCCGTATGCTCGACCGCAGTGCGGCCGAATGGGTGCATATCGACGTGATGGACGGGGTCTTCGTGCCCAACATTTCGTTCGGTTTTCCGGTGTTGAAGGCTGTGCGCAAGGCGACCCGCAAAGTGCTCGACGTGCATCTGATGATAGTCGAGCCGGAGAAATATGTGCAGCGTTTCGCCGAAGCGGGGGCCGACATGGTGACGTTCCACCTCGAAGCATGCGCCGACCCTGCGCGGTGCATCGCCTCGATTCGCGCGGGCGGAGCGCGTGCGGGTATCACGATTAAACCCGCGACGCCGGTCGAAACCGTGCGCGAATGGCTGCCGTCGGTGGATATGGTGTTGATAATGAGCGTGGAGCCGGGATTCGGCGGGCAGCAGTTCATTCCTGCATCGTTCGATAAAATCCGCGAATTGCGCCGTATGGCGGCCGAATCCAATCCGGCGTTGCTGGTCGAGGTCGACGGCGGCATTACGCGCGAGAACGCGCCGGAGGTCTATGCAGCCGGTGCGGACGTGCTGGTGACGGGGAACGCCGTTTTCGGAGCCGAAGACCCCGAACGGGCGATTGCGGAGTTGTTGCAGCAGTAAGAGCATTATGATTTCACTCGATAATTTGACGGTCAGTTACGGCGGTTGGACGTTGTTCGACAACATTTCGTTTCTGATCAATCCGAAAGACCGCATCGGGCTCGTCGGGAAGAACGGGGCCGGAAAAACCACTTTGCTGCGTATCATTACGGGCGAACAGCAGCCCACGTCGGGTGCCGTGACGATTAACGGCGAGTGTTCCGTCGGCTATCTTCCCCAGCAGATGCGCGTGCACGACACGACGACGCTGGTCGAAGAGACGGCCAAAGCCTTCGAGGAGGTGTTGCGTCTCGAAGCCGAAATCGACCGGCTGACCCGCGAAATCGCCGAGCGGACGGACTACGAGAGCCCCGCCTACGAGCAGTTGATTCACCGGCTGAACGACGCGCAAGACCACTACCATATTTTGGGCGGCGAAACGCGCGATGCCGACATCGAGAAAACGTTGCTCGGGCTCGGCTTTCGGCGCGAGGATTTCGGTCGGGCGACGAGCGAGTTTTCGGGCGGTTGGCGCATGCGCATCGAGCTGGCCAAGCTGCTGTTGCGGCGGCCGTCGATTTTTCTGCTCGACGAACCGACCAACCACCTCGACATCGAGTCCATTCAGTGGTTGGAGGAGTACCTGCGCAATTACAACGGGGCGGTGCTGTTGATTTCGCACGACCGCGCCTTTCTGGACAATGTGACGAACCGCACGGTCGAACTCTCGCTGGGCCATATCACCGATTACAAAGTCTCTTATTCCAAGTACGTCGTCTTGCGGGCCGAGCGGCGGGCACAGCAGTTGGCTGCTTACGAAAACCAGCAGCGGATGATTGAAAAGACCGAAGAGTTCATCGAGAAATTCCGTTACAAGCCGACCAAATCCAATCAGGTGCAGTCGCGCATCAAGCAACTGGAAAAATTGGAACGCTTGGAGGTCGAGGAAGAGGATTTGGCGACGTTGAATATCAAGTTCCCGCCCGCTCCCCGTTCGGGGCAGGTGGTCGCCGAAATCAACGAGGCGGGCATGTCGTTCGGCGCGAAACATGTGTTCAGCGGCGCGAATTTCGTCATCGAAAAGGGCGACCGCATCGCGCTGGTCGGGCGCAACGGCGAGGGCAAAACCACGCTGGCCCGGATGTTGGTCGGCCAGCTCACGCCGACGGAGGGTTCGGTGCGCATCGGGGCCAATGTCAACATCGGTTACTATGCGCAGAATCAGGACGACTTGATGGACGGCGAGTTCACGGTCTACGATACGCTCGACCGTGTGGCCGTAGGGGACATCCGCACGCGTCTGCGCGATATTTTGGGCGCGTTCCTGTTTCGCGGCGAGGACATCGACAAAAAAGTGAAAGTGCTTTCGGGGGGTGAGCGGGCGCGTTTGGCTATGGCCCGCATGATGCTCGAACCGCGCAATCTGCTGGTGCTCGACGAGCCGACCAACCACATGGACATGCGCTCCAAAGATATTCTGAAAAGCGCCATCATGAAGTACGACGGTACGGTGGTCGTCGTGTCGCACGACCGCGAGTTTCTCGACGGCATGGTCGACAAGGTTTACGAGTTCCGCGACGGCGGTGTGCGCGAGTACTTGGGCGGCATCTATTATTTCCTCGAAAAACGCAAGTTGGAGTCGCTCCAAGAGTTGGAGCGTCGCAATGTGCCGTCGGGTAACCGGTCGGCCTCCGCTCCGGTCGGAAAGCCGAATGTACCGACGAACAGCATTGTCTCGGGCAAGGTTTCGTACGAGCAGAAAAAGGAGCAGGAAAAGCTGCTGCGCAAATTGCGCAAGGCGGTGGAGACTATCGAAGCCGATTTGGCCGACATCGAGCGGCAGATTGCGGCGTACGATGCGAAGTTCGCCGCCGCAGCGACTTATGACGAGGCCGATTACAAGGCTTACAACGACCTGAAAGCCCGCTACGACCACCAGATGCACGAGTGGGAAAAAGCATCGTACGAGTTGGAAATCTCCGAGGGTTAAGCCGAAAAAACAAGAAAGACGACGATAAATGGAAACGAACAACCTGATTTTCGGTATCCGTCCCGTAGCCGAAGCGGTCGAGGCGGGTCGGCAAATCGAAAAACTCTATATCCGCAAGGGGGCCGAAGGCCAGCTGATGCAGGAGTTGAAAGACCTCTGCGCGCGTCACCGTGTGCATTGGCAGGAGGTGCCGGTGGAGAAACTCAACCGCCTGACGCGCGGCAATCATCAGGGCGTCGTGGCACAGACTTCCGCTATCGCGTATGTCGAACTGGCGGATATTCTGGAACGGGTGCCCGACGACGAAACGCCGTTGGTCGTGGTATTCGACGGGGTTACCGATGTGCGCAATTTCGGGGCTATCGCCCGCTCGGCCGAGTGTGCCGGAGCGCACGGATTGATTACGCCGTTGAAAAATTCGGCGCCGGTCAATGCCGAAGCCATCCGTTCGTCGGCCGGTGCACTGACTGCGATTCCCGTTTGTCGGGTCGGGTCGATTCGCAACACGCTGAAACAGTTGCAGAACGAGGGCTTTCAGATAGTCGCCGCTACGGAAAAAAGCCGCAAACTGCTCTACGATGCCGATTTCCGCAAGCCGACGGTGCTGGTCATGGGGGCCGAAGATACGGGCATCTCGAAAGAGGTGCTGAAACTTTGCGACGAGCAGCTGGCCATTCCGCTCATCGGGCATATCGAATCGTTGAACGTTTCGGCTGCTGCTGCCGTGATGTTGTTCGAGGTCGTGCGGCAGCGTATCGGGGAGTAACTACGATAACAGAGATAGCATGAAAACCAAATTAAAAAAATATCTGTCCGAATTTCGTCGGGGATTCGTTCAGGTCGTGCGGCGTCATCCCGTCGAGACGGCATTGCAGACGGTTTTGACCGCGTTGTTCGTTTGGTGGACCGAAGCGGACAAATTTCCGCTTTTCCCTGCCGCATGTTTGTGGGTGTTTCCGCTCTTTTCGCTCGGGGCGCTCATCGTCAACACGTTGGCTGGTGCGGGGCCTTGGCGCCGGGTCTATTATGTGATTTGGACGCCGATCGTGCCGTTGTTGTGTTGGCCGGGACTTCGGGAGTGGGTCGCTACCGAGCAGTTCGTCATCACGCTCGGCATTCTCGTGCCGTTGGCTTTGCTGTTGTGCCGTCGGGCTTGGGATAACCGGCGTTTTGCGGCCGATTGCATGCTCTACTTGCGGGCGGCCTGCGTGGCGCTGCTGTTCGTGAATGTCGCATTGGGCCTTTTCGAGGCGACGCTTTGGTCGGCAGTTTATATTTTCGGATTAGAGGAGGTACATTGGGTCG